>JAKSBI010000879.1 GCA_022361215.1 Hyphomicrobiales bacterium
AACACCTCCTTCGGCATGCGCTCGGCCGGGACCAGGACCTTGCGGACCTCCCAGTCGAGGTCGATCTTCTGCTTTTCCGCGAAGCCGCCGAACTCGACATTGTCGACGATGGCCTTGCCGTCCTCGATGCGCAGCTCGAGGCCGGCGCTCTTCTGCAGGCGCGCGGCGCCCTCGCCCGGGGGGCCGAGGGGCAGGTCGACCGTCTTCTCGATCTGCTTGCCCGTGGCCGCGTCCTCGCCGCCGACGACCAGACGCAGCTTGGCGTCCGCGCCCGCCTCGCCCGCGAGCGCGACGACCCCGGCGGGCTCGGCCTCCAGATAGGGCGGGCTGAGCCGGTCGAGCCAGTAGCCGGGGCGGAACAGCGTGAAGGCGAGCAGAAGCAGCGCGAAGGTCTCCCAGAGCCGGTTGCGCACGAGGAAATAGCCCTGGGTCGCAGCCGCGAATAAGAGCATGGCCGTCACCGCCACGACGAAGACGAAGACGGCCTTGGCCAGCGTCACGTCGATCAGCAGCAGCTCCGTGTTGAACAGGAACAGGAACGGCAGGATGGCCGTGCGGATGTCGTAGGCGAAGCCCTGGATGCCCGTCCGGATCGGGTCGCCGCGCGAGATGGCCGCGGCCGCGAAGGCGGCCAGCCCCACGGGCGGCGTGTCGTCCGCCAGGATGCCGAAATAGAACACGAACATATGCACCGCGATCAGCGGCACGATCAGGCCGGACTTGGCGCCGACCGTCACGATCACCGGCGCCATCAGGGACGAGACCACGATGTAGTTGGCGGTGGTCGGCAGGCCCATGCCGAGGATCAGGCTGAGCACGGCGACGAAGATCAGCATCAGCATCAGGTGGCCGCCGGAGAGGAACTCGACGAACTCGCCCATGACCTGGTGCGCGCCGGTGAGCGAGATGGTGCCGACGATGATGCCGGCGGTGCCGGTGGCGACCGCGATGCCGATCATGTTGCGGGCGCCGGCGATCAGCCCCGCGACCAGGTCGTCGAAGCCGCGGGAAAGGGTCCTGCCCATCTCGCCCTGGCCACGGAACAGGGCCTTCACCGGGTGCTGGGTGACCACGATCAGGATCATCGAGAGCGTGGCCCAGAAGGCCGAGAGGCCGGGCGAGAAGCGCTCGATCATCAGGCACCAGACCAGCACCACCAGCGGCAGGAGGAAATAGAGCCCGGTCTTCGCCGTCGCGCCCAGCTCGGGCAGCTTGTCCAGCGGCGCGTTCGGGTCGTCGAGGGTGAGGTCCGGGACCCGCGCGGCCACCGAGGCGAGCGCCAGATAGGCCGCGACGAAGAGCGCCGTCGCGGCGTAGAGCGTGGCGTCGCCGAAGGCGGTCTTGGTCCAGCCGAGGCCGTAATAGACCGCCGCCGCGAGGCCCGCGGTGACGATAAAGCCGAGCAGCACGCCCATCAGGCGCTGCACCACGGTCCCGGCGGGGCCGGAGCGCTCCATGCCCTGCATGCCGAGCTTCAGGGCTTCCAGGTGCACGATGTAGACCAGGGCGATGTAGGAGATCACCGCCGGCAGGAAGGCGTGGCGCACCACGTCCAGATAGCTGATGCCCACATACTCCACCATCAGGAAGGCGGCGGCGCCCATCACCGGCGGGGTGAGCTGGCCGTTGGTGGAGGAGGCGACCTCGACCGCGCCGGCCTTCTCGGCCGGGAAGCCGACCCGTTTCATCAGCGGGATGGTGAAGGTGCCGGTGGTCACCGTGTTGGCGATGGAGGAGCCGGAGATCAGGCCGGTCATGGCCGAGGAGACGACGGCCGCCTTGGCCGGCCCGCCGCGCAGGTGGCCGAGCAGCGCGAACGAGACCTTGATGAAGTAGTTGCCGGCGCCGGCCCGGTCCAGGAGCGAGCCGAACAGCACGAACAGGAACACCATGGAGGTGGAGACGCCGAGCGCCACGCCGAAGACGCCCTCGGTCTGCATCCAGTAGTGCCACAGCGCCTTGCCCATGGAGGCGCCCCTCCACTGGATCACCTCGGGGATGAAATCGCGGTCGCCGAAGAAGGTGTAGAACATGAAGACGCTCGACACGATCACCAGCGGCAGGCCGAGGGAGCGGTAGGTGGCGACGAGGAGAATGCCGAGCCCGAGGATGGACATCACCATGTCGGCGGCGATGGGCACGCCGGCGCGCTCGGCGATGCCGTCCTTGAAGACCACCAGATAGAGGCAGGCGGCGACGCCGGCGAGCCCGAGCGCCCAGTCGTACCAGGGGATGCGGTCGCGCGAGCTGCGCTTGAACAGCGGGAAGGCGGTGGCGGCCAGGAACATGGCGAAGGCCAGGTGGATCGAGCGCGCCTGGTCGGAGTTCAGCGTCACGTTCACGCCGATCAGCTCCGTCAGCCAGAACGGCACGTTGGACGCGTAATAGATCTGGAAGAGCGACCAGGCGAGCGCGGTGCCCGTGATCAGCTTGCCTTGCCAGTCGGCCGGATTGCGCGAGCCGGTATCGGTCTCGGCCACCAGGTCTGCCGCGGATGCGGAATCCGATACATCTGTCGATGCAGCTTGACCTTTGTCCACCATCGGAGCCTCCCTCCCGGTCAGGAAAACAAAGTCAGCGAGACGCCAAAAATAGCTCGTAAGAAACCCAAACAAAAAGAAAAACGGAGGGGCGATCGCCCCTCCGTGGAAAGCGTGCGGCCTATTTGATCAGGCCGAGCTCCTTATAGGCTTTCGCGGCGCCGGCATGCAGCGGGGCCGAGAGGCCGTCCTTCGCCATCTCTTCCGGCTTCAGGTTCCTGAAGGCCGGATGCAGCTTGCGGAAGGTGTCCATGTTCTTGAAGACCGCCATGACCAGCTCGTAGACCACGTCCTCGGGCACGTCGGCGCGGGTCACGAAGGTGGCGCCCACGCCGTAGGTCTTCACGTCGTCCGGGTTGCCCTGATACATGCCGCCGGGAATGGTGGCGTAGCGGTAGTAGGGCTTCTCCTTCACCAGCTTGTCGACCACCGGCCCGCTGACGTCCACGAGCACGGCGTTGCACGAGGCGACCGCCTCCTTGGTGGAGGCCGAGGGATGGCCGACCAGCCAGAAATAGGAGTCGATCTTGTTGTCGCAGAGCGCCTGGGACATCTCCGCCGACTTCAGCTCGGAGGCGAGCTTCAGGTCGCCGCGCTTCCAGCCGAGGGCGGCTTCCAGCACCTCCCAGGTGCCGCGCGTGCCGGAGCCCGGGTTGCCGATGTTGTGGCGCTTGCCCTTCACGTCCGTCAGGGTCTTGATGCCGGCGTCGCGGCGCGCCAGGACCGTCACCGGCTCCGCATGCACCGAGAACACGGCGCGCAGATCCTTGTAGGCGCCCTTGTCCTTGAACTTCGAGGTGCCGTTATAGGCGTGGTACTGCCAGTCCGACTGCACGACGCCGAACTCGAGCTCGCCGGCGCGGATGGTGTTGAGGTTGTAGATCGAGCCGCCGGTGGACTCCACCGAGCAGCGAATACCGTGGCGCTTGCGGTCCTTGTTCATCAGGCGGCAAATGGCGCCGCCCGTGGGATAGTAGACACCGGTGACGCCGCCGGTCCCGATGCTGACGAAACGCTTCTGTGCGCTGTCGGCCGGGCCGGAAAGGCCGACGCCAAGGGCCAGCACCGTCGCAAAGGATGCAAACGTTCCAAACAATGCCAAACGCATATGCCACTCCCATTTCGTTGATGCGCTGCACAGCCTTGCGGGCCGACAAGGCCCTCAAGCAATTGGAGATAGGTGAATCAGCGTAGCGTAGTTTCAACGCCAGTCCAAATGGTTGCTGCGGCGCCGAAACACAACCGAAACATGAAGATTTCAGTCGCGGCCGAGCCCCTTGGCCTCGAGCTCGGAAAGATAGGCCGACCAGCGCGGCTCGTAGTCTTGCCCGAGCTCGTAGAGATAGGTCCAGGAGAACAGCCCCGTGCTGTGTCCGTCGTCGAAGACGATCTTGACGGCATAGTTGCCGATCTGCTCCAGATTGCGCACCAGGACCTTTCTCTTGCCGGGCACGGTCTGGCGCTGGTCGGGGCTGTGGCCCTGGACCTCGGCGCTCGGGCTCATGACCCGGAGGAACTCGGCGGTATAGGTGAAATCCTTGCCGTCCTCGAAGCGGACCGTGAGCGCGTTCTTGTCCTTGTTGAGCCGGATCTCCAACGGCCAAACGACGGTTTCCTGGGTCATGGGCAGCGGATCGTGTGTGGACTTGCAGGGTCGGGTTGAAATGGCGATCGGGACGTTAGTGCGCGGCGGACGCGATTGCAACGACGCCGCCTGTCGCAGCGGCACGGCCGCCCTTGTCATGCTTGCCGTCGCGCTCTGCTGTTCTCCGCCGACGACCGCGCAGAGCACCGGCGAGCCGCCGGTCCCGCAGGGAACGGACCCCGGCGGCGTGGCGGTGGCGCTGATCGATACGGGCGTGAACTACACCCTCCCCCACATCGCCCCGCGCCTGGCCCGCGGCCCGCAGGGCGACATCCTCGGCTTCGATTTCCAGGACGGCGACCGGCGCCCCTTCGACCTGGCGCCGGGGCGGCGCGGCCGGCACCACGGCACGCGGGTCGCGACCATCCTGCTGGCGGAGGCGCCCAAGGCGCGCCTCGTCCCCTATCGCTTCAAGGCCGGAGACTTCGACGCTTTCGCGCGCATCGTCGCCCACATCGCCGCCGGCCCGGCCCGCATCGTGGCGCTGCCGCTGGGCGGCTACAGACAAGCCGACTGGGAGCCCCTGCGCCAAGCGATGGCGGCCCATCCAGAGCTGCTGTTCGTCGTCTCGGCCGGAAACGACGGCCGCAACATCGACGCGCGGCCCGTCTACCCCGCCGCCTTCGGCCTCGAGAACGCCCTGGTCGTCACCTCCACCGACGCCTTCGGACGCCTGGCGCGCGAGTCCAACTGGGGGCCGAAGACCGTCGACATCTCCACGCCCGGAGAGCGGCTGCCGACCATCGACCACGCAGGCACGCGGCTCGCAGCGTCGGGCTCCAGCTTCGCGGTCCCGCGCATCGCCGCGCTGGCAGCACGGCTCAGCGCCGCCAATCCCGAATGGTCCGCGGATCGGCTGAAACGAGCCATCCTGGCGGCCGCAGTACCGTCACCCGGCGCGTACGAGCCGCGCACGCGCTCCGGCTGGATCGCCAACCCGGCCCTGGTCTCACCCGACCCACCTTGATCCGGAAAAACACATTTTTCATGACAAAAAATGTCATGATATATTGACTCCCCCACGCGCCGGCTCTTAATGGGGCTGGCTTCTGCCTTGGGGGGCGTTCTCGCGACCGATCCGGCCGTCGCCGCTCTCGACCCGCCTGCGCGTGTCGGGACGCGCGCTCGGCACGCAATCGACGCGCGCCGCTCGGTCTCGCCGAGCGTCTCCGGCCGTGGGCAGACACCCCTCGCAACCGACTGCGTCGGCCGATACGTCTGCCGGCTGCACGCCAACCAGCTCAAGGAGGCTTTATGCCCACCCTACGGCGCCCCGCCCGTTCCAGCCTGGCAGCCTGCCTTGCCGGCCTCGCCCTCACGGCGTCTTTCTCGCCGGCCTTTTCTCAGGACGACGCAGGCGCCGGCGGCGTCACGGCCCTCGGCCCGATCACGATCAGCGCCGACCGCCTCGGCACATCGCCGGAAAGCGTCACCCGAAACGTCACGGTGATCGATCGGGCCGAGATCGAAAAGCTCCAGGCCACGACGGATGGCCTCCCCGAGCTTCTCGGGAAAGCGGTTCCCGGTCTCGGCATCGCCACCGGCGCCTTCACCACCTTCGGGCAGGGCCTTCGCGGCCGCAGCGCGCTGGTCGTCATCGACGGCGTTCCCCAGAAGCTCAACCGCAACACCTCGCGCGATTTCTTCAACATCGACGTGGCCGCCATCGAGAAGATCGAGGTCGTGCATGGCGGCTCCGCGCTTTACGGCAACGGCGCGACCGGCGGCATCATCTACATCACCACGCTGCAAGGCGGCGGCGAGACCCGCTTCAAGACCGGCGTGGAGGCCGGCAACAGCCTGACCAAGTTCAGCGGCGACGGGTTCTCGGGCCGCCTGTCCCAGACGGCCCAAGGCCGCATCGGCAACACGGACTACGCCTTCGCCGCCGCCGGCGACGTTCGTCGCGGGCTGTTCGATGCGGACGGCGTGCGGATTGCGCCCGAGCCCAGCCAGGGCGACCTGTTCGACACCTTTACCGGCAGCCTGTTCGGGCGCATCCGCCATCATTTCGGCAACCAGAGCCTCGGTGCCTCGATCATCTTCCAGGACATCTCCCAGGACACCGACTACGCCGCGGACATCAGCGTCGCCAGCCTGCCGCCGGGGAGCGTCCCGGCGCGGGCCATCAAGGGCCTCCAGCTCGAAGAGCAGGGCGCGCTGCGCAACGTCCAGGGGGCGCTCGACTACCACAACGCGGACCTCCTCGGCAGCACGCTCGACGCCCAGCTCTACGCCAGACGTGCCGAATCCCGCTTCTATCCGGCCGACCAGCGCCGCATCCCGACCCGCGCCGCGATCCTTCAGTCCCATTTCGAGAGCGACATCTACGGCGGCAACGCGGTGGTCACGACGCCGGTCCGGCTCAGCGAAACGGTGCCGATCAGCCTTCTCTGGGGCGCCGACTTCCAGCTCGAAGAGAATGTCGGCCCGGTGGACCGGTTCGATGGCGCCGTCTTCGACAGCACGGGAGGACGGGTGTTCGAACGTACCGGCACGTCGATATGGACGCCGCCCTTCAGCCTCGACCAGCATTCCCTGTTCGCCCAGCTCGAGATCAATCCCTCGGACCGCCTCACCATTCGCGGCGGCGTGCGCCAGCAATGGGCCAGCTTCGAGGTCGACCCCTACACCACGCTCATCGGCGATGCGATCGCCGGGGGCACGCTGGACTTCTCGACCCAGCTCTACAACATCGGCGCCAGCTACGAAGTCGTGGACGGCGTCAGCGTCTTCGCCGATTACTCGCAGTCCTACGACGTCTCCGACATCGGCCTCCAGCTCCGCCAGGCCCCTGTCGGCTTCGATCTGACGGGAAGCACGGTCCAGCCGCTGGAATACGACAACTACGAGATCGGCCTGCGGGCCGCCGTCGGCGGCTTCACGGGCAGCACCGCCGTCTTCTACAGCGAGTCCGATCTCGGCGCGCTGCGCACAGTGGATTTCATCCTCGTGCAGCAGCGCGACCCGGAGGAGATCAGGGGCGTCGAGCTCGCCCTCTCCTACGACTTCAACGACAAATGGAGCGCCGGCGGCACGTTCACCTATGTGGAGGGCGAGCGCATCAC
>JAKSBI010000353.1 GCA_022361215.1 Hyphomicrobiales bacterium
CGAGAACTTCGACCTGATCGAGACCGTCAATGGCGACATCTCCTCGCTGAACTTCGGCAAGGTGGTAAAGGCCACGGACTTCGACGGCGACAGCGTCATTCTCGACGGTGCGTTCAAGGTCAAGATCCGCGATGACATTCCGGAAGTCGAGATCGGCCTGAGGAAGGGCGACACGCTCGCCGTCGATGAGACGGCGGACGACACGGGCTTCGATAACGTGCCACCCACGATCATGGTCAACGGCATCCAGATCGGCGCGCTGTTCGGCAAGGTCGCAAACCCTGGCTCGGACGCCGCCATGGGCGGCCCGCAGTTCGCCACGGACAACAACCTGATCGAAGGCTCCTTCAATGTCGGCGCGGACGAGGCTCCCAGCGCCGTGGTCTATGCGTTGCGCATCGACCCTGACGCGCAGCCCAACGGAGCCGGCCTGATCGACTCGGGCCTGATGACCAGCGGCGAGGGTCCCAATGGCGATCCCGTCGAGCGCCCGATCTTCCTCTTCGTCGAGGAGCATATGGGCGAGACGTTCGTCGTCGGCCGCTTCGATCAGCCGGGCGATGGCGACACGGACGTGGACCAGACGGATCCCGCCGCCTTCGCCCTCCATATCGGTCCGGACGGGCGGCTGAGCGTCGCGCAGTTCGTGTCGCTCAAGCACAGCGACCCGAACGATCCCGACGACTCGCTATTCCTTGATGGCGGCCTGATCGAGGCGGTGCTTTCGGTCACTGACTTCGACGGCGACACGGTCAGCGACGCGGTGGATATCGGGCCGCGTATCCGTTTCGACGACGACGCGCCGCGCGTGGTCGATGACGAGGCGGTCGATCTTACCGTCGACGAGGACGACATCGACACCGCGCTCTCGCAGGGCAACGATGCCGACGACGGCGCCGGCGACGGCTCCTTCACCGGCGACCCGAACGTCGAGGACGGCGATGGCGACGACACCGACGAGGGTGCGGCCAACGTCTCCGGCACGCTCGCCAATGCCGTGGTCTCCGGCGCGGACGACCCGCTCACCTTCACGTTCGACAACGAGGGCAGCGTGGTCTCGACGCTCGACGCGCTCGGCCTGCGCTCGAAGGGCGAGCTCCTGAGCTATGATGTCAGCGACGACGGCAGCATGCTGACCGCTACGGCGGGTGCGCGCGAGGTCTTCAAGCTGACGGTGAACCCGGACGGTACGTTCGTGTTCGAGCTGTTCGACCAGATGGACCACGATCCGCCCGGCGACATCAATCCGGACAACAGCGGCGGCGAGGATGTTCTCGCGGACGAGAATACCGACCTGATCGACACCGACGACGTGCCGCCCGGGCAGGAGCCCCGCACGCTCGACGTCACCGAGCTCGAGTTCGGCGGTCTCATCAAGGCCACGGATGCCGATGGCGACAGCGTGACGTTGGATGGCCAGCTCAACATCACCGTCACCGACGACATCCCGGTGGTGCATGACGACGCGATGGTCATGGGGCAAATCTCCGAGCATGACATTGGCCAGGACGCGCCGACGCCTAGCCCTGCCGTCCAGGTCGCGCCCGCCAGCGCCATGGTCACGGCCGACCTCAATCCGCTGGTCTCGGTCGGTACCGACGAGACCGAGAACGGCGGCGCCAAGTTCGCGCTGAAGGATCTGGACGCGCTTGGCGACGACACCGGCATCAACACCACGGACGAGAACGGTGTGCCGCAGGGTCCGCTGACCTCCATGGGCGTTGCCGTCGCGTTCACCGGCTTCGAGGCCGGTGACGGCTTCACCCAGCTCACGGCGACAGCCAATGGCGAGGACGTCTTCACGCTGCGGCTGACGGATGACGGGCAGGCGACGTTCACCCTGTTCAAGGACATCGACCACGGCGATCTGGATCTGCTCCTGCTCGACCTCGGGCCGTTCGTCAACGCGAGCGACTTCGATCTCGACACGGTCATGCTCCAGCCCGGTCAGTTCGTCATCAAGGTCGAGGACGGCAACGACATTCCCGTCGCCAATCCGGATACGGACATGGTGCAGGCGGGCATGCCCGGCGCCGACGATCCGATGCTGCCGCCGCCGGCGGAAGGCAACGTCATCACCGACGCCGAGAGCAACGGCGATAACGGGGCGGACGACACCGGCAACGATCTGCCGGTCACCGTCACCAATATCGCCGATGGCGACGAGGATCTGCCTGTCGCCCCCGGCACGGACAGCACCAACGGCACCGTGATCACGGGCCTGTTCGGTACGCTGACCATCGGTGCGGACGGCTCGTACAGCTACGATCTCGACGACACCAACACGACCGTGATCGGCCTGAAGGAGAACGAGACCGAGACGGACGTCTTCAGCTACACGATCACTGACAACAACGGCGACAGCTCGACGACGACGCTGACCATCACCATCAAGGGCGCCAATGACGGCCCGGTCATCACCGAGGTCGAGCCGGCCGAGATCCGCGTGTCCGAGGAAGGTCTTCCGGATGGCAATCCGGACACGGCCGGCAACCAGGACACCACGAACTCGGATACGGGCAGCGCCCAGGTGACGGCGACGGATCCCGATGGCGACGTCCTGAGCTACACCTTGACCGAGCCGGTCGATGCATTGACCTCGGGCGGCGATCCGATCACCTGGTCGGGCAGCGGCACGGACCAGCTTGTCGGCTCCGCCAACGGAAACCCGGTCGTCACCATTTCGATCGACGGGTCGGGAGCCATCTCGGTGGATCTCGACGGTCCGGTCGACCACACGAACACGACCGAGGAAGACGAGCTGAGCTTCCAGGTCGGTGTGACGGTGGACGACAACAACGGGAAGACCGCCGAGACCTCCGTCACCGTGACCGTCGAGGACGACAGCCCGGTCGCCAAGGACGACAGCGTCATGGTCAGCGAGCAGCAGACCCTCGATGCGCTGATCATCCTCGACCGGTCCGGCTCCATGGGCAACGCCAACGACGCCAATTCGCCGATCTCGTTGGCAAAGGCCGCGATTCTGGACTTCGCCCAGCAGCCCGGCGTTCAGTCGCTGCGGATCCTGCCGTTCAACGACGACGCAAACGCGCCGTCGGCGTGGTTCGATCTGACCGATCCGAACGGCTTCGCGGATCTGCAGGCGTTCCTCGACCCGATCACCGGCTCGGACGACACCAACTACGAGGCCGCCATCGCGGCGGCGGAGGCCGCATGGCCCGGCGCGCCGAACGACTCGGATGTGAACAATGTCTACTTCATCTCCGACGGCTCACCGACCGTACGATCCGACGACGGCGTCAATGACGGCAATCCGGTGCCGATCGGCGACGGGGACGGCCTGACCAGCGAGGAAGTGGAGGCCTGGGAGTCGTTCCTGCAGACCAACGGCATCGACAACAGCTTTGCGATCGGTATCGGTACCGGCATCAACGACGTGGACCTTCAGGAAATCGCGTTCCCGAACGTGCCGAACGAGCAGAACAACGTCGTCATCATCGACTCTGCCGACGATCTGGCCGGCACCTTCCAAGGCTCGTTGGACAGCATGGTCAGCGGCAACGTCCTGACCGACGATATGTTCGGCGCCGATGGACCCGGTGGCATTGTCTCCATCACCGTCGACGGCGTCACGTATACTTACGACGCCGACGCGGACACCATCACCAACGGAGACACCAACGCCGTGATCCCAGGCAGCACGCTGAACGTCCAGACCGGACTCGGCGGCACGCTCGTCTTCCACTTCGCCGACGACGGTACGGATTCAGCCGGTGACTTCGCTTACCAGGCCCCGGAAGTGGACGCGAACGCAACGGAGACCTTCGCCTACGTGATCCGGGACAACGACGGCGATACGTCCTCGGCCGACCTGAGCATTCTGGTGAAGAACGTCCTGCCCAGCGTCTCCGTCAGCGATGCTCTGGCGGAGGAGGGCGACCCGGCAGTGTTCAACGTCTTCCTGTCGAAGGCGTCGCCGACCGATGTCGACGTGACCCTGTCGTTGACCGACGGAAGTGCGGACGGCTCAGACTATGACAACGCCGTCAACAATCTGATGGTGGACATTGGCGGCGGCTTTGTTCCTGTTGGAGCAGGGGGAACCTTCACCATACCAGCGGGCACCAAGACCGTTCAGGTGAAGGTCGCGACCAGTGAGGATAGTGACTTCGAGCCCGACGAGGACTTCACTCTGACGGCGACTGTCACCTCGGGCAACACGGCCAACGTCGACGATACCGGTACGGGCACGATCGTGAACGACGATCCGGTCAAGCCGGTGATCAGCCTGTCGTTCAAGAGCACCGAAGACTTCGCGAATCTGGACGATGTCGAGGATGGAAGTGTCGTCCAATGGGATGGCGCAACGGCGAGTACGCTGTTCGATGAGGACAACTTCGTGTCCGTCAATCCTCCTGGCCCGGGCAATACTGTCAACAGCAATCAGGATATTGACGGATTTCATGTCTTCACCGAGAGCGGCACGCTCCTTGGCCAGGCCTTCTCGGCCGGTGACATGCTGTTGTCGACGACAGGTACCGCAGCGCTCCCGGGAGCCGGGTCATCTCCATTGATCTTTAACGATGAGGATGTGGTGCTGTGGGATGCGAGTGCAGGAGAGGCGGTTATCCTGCTCGACGGTTCCACGATCGGGTTCGGTGGCAATGACATCGATGCGGTCAGCGTCAATCCGGCCAACGGCAATCTCATCTTCTCGCTGGCCAACAACCAGGGCGGCTTTGAGGACGGCGACCTTATTGAATGGGACGGTGTGACTGCATCCGTGTTCTTCGATGAGGACAACGGCTTCCCGGGCGCCAGCCCCGGATTTGCCGGTAATGCGGATATCGATGCTGTCCACGTCCTCGGCAACAACGCGTTCATCTTCTCGACTAATAATGGAGAGACGCTTGGCGGCCTGAGCTTCCAGGATGGCGATCTGATCTATTGGGACGGCACGACGGCGACCGAGATCCTCGACGAGGATGACTTCTTCGGAGACAACAGCTGGGATATCGATGCTGTCGACCCGCCGCAGGAGGTGTTGGATGCCCTGTTGGCCAATGTCGTCAAGCACACGCCGCTGACGGCGACGCGCGAAGTGGAAACCAGCGTTTCCGGCAACCAGCTCGTCTTTACCTTCCTGGCGGCGGCTTTCACGGCTGAGTTCGTCACCCAGATCCAGATCGACATGTCGGCCGTTGCCGGCGAGATCGATCCGGCGGACCTGGCCATCACGCTCGGTACGGACAATGACGTCTCCGGCGTGACGGCGAGCCTCTCCGATGACGGCCAGGTGCTGACCGTCGCCCTGCCCGATGGTGCGTTCAAGCCCGGCGACACGCTCAGTTTCGGCGTCGAAACCGGCGATGGCGCGGTGGATGTCGGCCAGGAGTACGTGGCCTTCTCGGTCACGTTCAGCGACGGCACGACGCTCGCCGGCACCTACGGCGTCCAGGCCGACGGCAGCATTGCCGGATCCGTCTCGGAGGACATCCAGGTGGGTCAGACCGTCGAGGGCACCGACAATGACGATGTGCTGGTCGGGACTGACGGTGACGACGTGCTGCTCGGCGGTGCCGGCGACGACACGCTCTTCGGTGGCGCCGGCGATGACATCCTGGCCGGCGGTCTCGGTCAGGACACGCTGTATGGCGGCGAGGGTGCCGACACATTCGTGCTAGGCGAGCTCGATGCTGTCGACCTTATCGCGGACTACGACCTGTCCGATGGCGATATCATCGACATCTCGGCGTTCTTCGATGGTTCGGGACTGGATCTTTCGCAGGTCGAGGTCGACGATGTCGTTGCTTACGACAGCGACACCGGCACTCTCTCGGTCGACCAGAGCGGCTCGGGCGACCCTGCCAACTTCCAGCAGGTCGCCACGGTCGAGACCGGCGGGGAGACGCAGTTCCCGACATCTGTCCGGATCGTCATCGACGACTCCGGTGCTGGTACGGACACCAGCGTGGTCTAGCTTCAGCGTCCGGGGCCTGCGCGGTCGATGCGCCGCCGGGGCCCGGACTATCCCATCTCCAGGTCAGGCCCGGGCGGCTGGTCTCCCGTCGCCCGGGTTTTCAAGTTCGAGGGCCAGGGATAAGCTGCCTCGGTCCTGCGGGCCGTGTTGCTCCGGTCCCTCAAGACGCAGTATCCCGGCGCATGCAGCGAATGACGTCTCTTGAGCAGTATGTCCGGTTCCTGCGGCGCATGGAACGTGTGTCGGCAGCCGCGCTGCGCCGTCATCAGCGCCGGCAGCTCGAAAAGCTGCTGCGGCATGCGCGCCAGACCGTTCCCTTCTATCGCGAGCGGCTCGACCCGTTGTTCCGGCCCGACGAGACCGTCGACTGGCGCCGCTGGGGCGAGATCCCCATCCTGACGCGCCAGGATCTGCTGGACCGTCCGGACGATCTGGCCAGCCGAGCCGTGCCCAAGGCGCACGGCCGCGTTTCCGAGACGTGCACGTCGGGTTCGACCGGCGAGATCGTCAAGACCATGCGCACCTCCCTCGTGCTGACGCTCTGGGCCGCCATCACCACGCGCTACTACGACTGGCACGGCATCGACTGCACCCGCAAGCTCGCTTCGATCCGGGGCGAGAGCCTGGGCACCGCCGACTACCCCGAGGGGCGGCGCCGGAAGGGATGGGCACTGCAGGACGGCACCGTCGTCAGCCTCAACGTCACCACGCCGATCCACCTCCAGGCCGAGTGGCTGGCGCGCGAGCGGCCCGACTATCTCCTGTCCTTCGCGACCAATCTTGGCGCGCTCGCCGACTTCATCGGACGCAGCCCCGCATATGGGCCGCGCTTTCCGCTCGCCGGCATCATGAGCTGCAGCGAGATGCTCTCCGACGAGGCGCGCGAGGCCTGTCTGCGCACTTTCGGCGTGCCTGTCGCCGACAATTACAGCTCGGAGGAATGCGGCTATATGGCGCTGCAGTGCCCGGAGCACGATGTCTACCATGAGCAGAGCGAGGCGCTGCTCCTCGAGCTGCTGGACGACGACGAGGTCCCGGCGCCGCAGGGCGCTCTCGGCCGGATCGTCGCGACGCCGCTCTACAACTACGCCATGCCGCTGATCCGTTATGAGATGCGGGACTATGCCGTGGCCGGGGAGGCCTGCGCCTGCGGCCGCACCGCACCGGTGCTGACCCGCATTGCCGGGCGCTCGCGCAACTTGTTCCGCTTCCCCGGCGGCGTCGTCGTCCAGCCGAACATCAAGACGGTCAATTTCATGACGTATCTGCGGCCGCGGCAATGGCAGGTGATTCAGACGGCGCCGTTGAAGATCGAGGTCCACCTCGTCCCGGGCGAGGACCCGGCGACCATGGATTTCGACGGCATGGAACGCTACATCCGCGAGCTGCTGCACGCCGATCTCGAGGTCGAGTTCAAGCTCGTGGACGCAATTCCGGTCTCGCCCGGCGGCAAGCACGAGGACTATGTTTGTGCGCTGCCGTAAGGGGCGTAGTCGGTCCCGAGCGGCGGCTATCTATTTCGCCAGCCCTCAAAATCAACCCAAGATTGTGTGTAGATTTTCTTGCACGTATCAGAAATGGCGCAATATGGCTTGAATCGTCATAAAGATAGATCTATCAATATCTAATGTTGGGGGCTATCAGCGCAAACGAATGACGCTGAATTGATCGAGGTTCTGTGGGGCGTCAGGTCTATCCCCTTGAGTTCGTTGGGTTTATTTGGGCGACCATGGCCATGACAGCAATGGCCGGCCGTGTTGCAATTGCGGTGCGGAGGGGCGTCCCGGATTGGGCTGTTAGGGGGCGGTGATGACTGGACGGTTCTCCAGAGTAAGACTTGCAGTGGGCGGAGCGGTTATGTTGGGGCTTGCCGGTTGTGCTACGGCTCCGGAAGATATTGCGCCGGCCTATGTCTCGCCTGTCGCTTATAAGGGGCTGTCCTGCAATCAGATTGCGGCTGAGATGCAGCGCGTCTCCGGCG
This sequence comes from Hyphomicrobiales bacterium, assembly GCA_022361215.1. GTDB lineage: Bacteria > Pseudomonadota > Alphaproteobacteria > Rhizobiales > Methyloligellaceae > JAKSBI01. Next base: position 7,923 of record JAKSBI010000353.1, read on the forward strand.
CCGCGCAACAGGCGTCCGGCGTTCAGCAGAAGAATCGAACGCAGGATAAATGGCTGACCGCTGCCACGATCGTCGTGTTCTGGCCGGCGGCCTTCTTCACCCACGGCGATGGCGCCAACGCAGCTCAGCTTGCGAGGCTCAAGGGTGAGATGCAGGCGCTGCAGCAGACTGCGAACCTCAAGCGCTGCAAGATCAAGATGCAGCAAATGGGGTGATCGGCTCTGGCGCTGCGCCTCAGCTCCGCCCGCGTCAATCGGACCACTAGAGCCTGTCGCGATCATTCTGATTCGCGCCGTTGCTCTAGCTCTTTGTTGAAGCATGTCTTTTTTCCCGAAACCGGTATCCACTGTCGGGAGACATGCTTTAGCCTGGGGACAACCCCGCTCCGCCCGGTTCGGGGGTGGAGTGTCGGCCCGGAATCAGGCAATCTGCCGAATAGGCGAGTGATCGGCGTCCTCCTGCGGATTTGTGGGGCCGGGGCGGGCGGCGGTGTCGAGCGAGGCGGGGGCCCATAACATGCAGCCAAGTCGGAGCATATCCGGAGTCATGGCATTTCAGATGATGCCGTCTCTGATCGCGGCGGAGACGACGCGGTGCATCTTGTCCGTAGCATCGATCCAGGTGAACGCGCTCCGGCGCTGCATCGTCAAAGTTCCCGAACGCCAGGTGCCGCCGTCGAACCGGCGGCCGGCGCTGACCGTCTTCACCAACCCGAACCCGTCGCCGGCCGCCTGGCGAGGCACAGGGTCGAGGCGCCTGCTGGCACCCTCGCTGACGGTCGTCTAGCTCGCTCTAGCAGCCGAGCGCCGCCGCCAGCTCTTCCAGGTCCGCGACGACGTAGTCCCAATCGCTGTCCGCCGTCTGATCGGTGGTTTGCCCGGGGCCGTTCTCCTGGCGCGGGAAGAAGGCGGTGTGCATGCCGTGGTCGCGCGCGGCGGCGAGGTCGTAGTTGTGACTGGCCACCATCAGGATCTCGCTTGGCGCTAGGCCGAGCAGCTCGGTGGCCATGCGATAGACCTTGGGATCGGGCTTGTAGGCGCGGGCGTTCTCGGCCGTCAGCACGCAATCGAAGGGCAGGCCGCAATGCTTGGCCATGGCGACCAGCCAGGCGAAGTTGCCGTTGGACAAGGTGGCGAGCGTGTAGCGGGTCTTGAGACGCGCCAATCCCGCCACCGAGTCGGGCCAAGCCTGCGGCCGGCACCAGACGCGGTTCAGATGCTCCCGCTCGGCCTCGTCGAGCGCGGCCAGGCCGTATTGTGGCAGCAGGGCATCGAGCTCCTCCCGAAAGATCCGGTCGACATTGGTCCAGGGCAGGGCGCCGGCGTTGACCTTGCGCAGGGCCGGCGTGTAGCAGGCCTTCCAGGCATCGGCGAAGGCGGCCCAGTCGCCATCGATGCCCTTGGCCGCGCCGAGCGCCGACAGCTCCGCAATGACGGCGGACCGCCAGTCGACCACCGTGCCGAAGACGTCGAACGTCAGCGCCTTGATGTCCATGCCTTGCCCCAGATCCGCTGCGGCCGGCGCCCCGACGGCGAGCGCGACCAAATCTCTTCTATCCTTTCCGGGTCAGGGCGGCCAGAGCAGTCGGGGAGGCAGATGCTCTAAGTTTGACGCGGCGGTTTCATCTCCCGGATGAGCGACCGGATCCGGCGCCACATCTCGGTTTTCTCCATATCGCCGCCTTGCTGCAGTTCCTGGATCTTTTGCGCGGCTTCCGCCTCGGCCCGCCATCCATGCACGTGAACGAGGCGCTTTGCCGTCGCGCGAACCTGCGCGATATCCATGGCTTGTCTCCTCACACTCTGCGGAACGCCTGAGCATAGCATGAGAGACCGCCCGCACGGCGACATTGCGTCAGATCAAAGCTAGCAGGCGGTCGGCTCGCACAGGCGCATGGTGAAGTTCTGCTTCTCCTCGCGCCATTCCACGTCGAACTGGCGCTCGTCCTTGCAGTGCGCGCGCGCCATCACGGTGGCCTTGCCCTGGAGCTCGAACCAGCGCTCGTTGGTAACGTAGTTGAGCTCGCAGGCTTTCTCGTCCCAGAGCTGCTGCTTGAGGATGTCCCTCCAAAGCTCTGCCGCGGCCGACGGCGCGGACGGTGCCAGCAAGACCAGGACAAGGCCGAGTACCAAGCCGGTTCGTCGCCGGACAGACATTCCAGTCGCACGCATGAGCCACTCCCTGCTTGACAGCCTCCGGATGGAGGGCAGGGCGGGAGTTTCGGCGAAACGACTGTCGAGGTCCTTGATCTGGATCGTGGCCCGTGCGGGCCTTACTCCGCCAGCACGATCTGCTTGCCGACATCGCTGATCCCATCGGGCACTGGAATGTCGGTGGCGTCGTAGTCGGAGTTCAGAACCAGATGAGGGCCCGCGTAGAGCTCGACCTGGCGCGCCACGATTGCCGTGTAGGCGGACCGGTCCGCGATCGGCTCGTAGGCGTCGATGTAGAGCCGGCCGTTCGGCAGATAGATGGTTCCGAGCAGCATGCGGGCATCGTCGCTGAAGATCTCGTATTTCTGCTTCTGTTTCGCCGCCCTGTCCTCGAAGAACAGGAGCCCGGCCATGGGGCCGTCCTTCGGGGCCGTCAGCGAGATATGGCTGTCTCTGTCGAACCTGAAAGTGGCGCCCTTGCCGGTCAGATAGAACCCGACATTCTCGCCAACGAGCTCCGAGTTGTCCTCAACCTCGAGTTGGCCGTCCTTGATCACATAGACGCCGGGCTGAAGCGTGACGCGGGATTCGTCCGTGATCTTCAGTCCTCCGCAATAGACGCCCGGCGACAGCGTCGTCGTTTGCTCTTCGATCTCCAGGTCGTTTGCAGTGCAGGCCCCGACGGGCGGCGGAGGGCGTGAGGCCAGCGGATCCTCCATTTGCGGACAGTCCGTCAGCGGGTCCGGCTCGAAGTTGGCCTTGCCTCCAACCTTGCCGCCGGCGGAGCAGATCAGCGAAGCATGCAGGACCGCAGCGTCCTTCGATTTGATGCCGCTGGGATTGGTCGAGTTCGAATAGACCGCGCAGGCGTTCCCAGTCATGCGCGCTTTTGCGTTGAGATCGATGGCACCGGCCGATTTTTCCTCCAGGCCCAGCACGCAGATCGGCGTGCCGCCAACGGGCCGAGCCACGGCGTGCGCCGCGAGCGGCGAGGCGCCGCTGCCATCGCCGCCCATGAAGAACAGTCCGACGTCCTGCGTCAGGTCCACGGCCACGGCCACCGGCTCCGACAGGACCCGGGACGACACGGTCACGCCTGCGGCCGCGCTGCCGAGATTGGCGGCGACCACGCTCTCGGCGATCGACTGTACCTGGCTCTTGTCGGCATTCGCCATGTGGAGCTCGCGGGCGGCGGAAAGCGCGGCTGCGTCCGCGGCTGACTGCAGCCGGGTCTTCTGGCTGGAAAGCCGCCCATAATCGATGGCCGCGCCGACCGCAAGCAGCAGCACGGGCAAGGCCAGGGCGAAGATAATTATCACGGAGCCGCGCTCATCGCGCAGCATCGCGCTGCCGGGACCTGTCCGCCTGCAAAGGTCGCGCAGCAAGCGTGACCGCGCCGTGAGCGCGGTCTTCCTGTTCGGGCCACTCATGGAACCGCCTGCTTGAAGCTTGCGAATTTGCGAAAAACTTTAGCGGCTAGAAGTTGATATCCGGTAAGCTCGATGGGTCTTTCCGACCTCTGTTCCGCTTAACGCATTGATAAATAATGATTTTCTATGATAGAAAATTACACTCAATGCGTGTGTGGCCGTGTCGGGATTCCTGCGACGGTATCGTCAGCAGCAGACAGCCGGGCGGTCGGCGCGGTGCCGGCGGGCGCGATCCTTCCGGTAGCGGCCCGGTGTCGTGCCGAACGCGTTGCGGAACGACGTCGTCAGGTGGCTCTGGGAGGCGAAGCCGCAGGCAATGGCGACCTGAGGGATCGGCATGTCCTCCCGGTCCAGCAGGTCCTTTGCGAGCTGCAGCCGCCGCTGGATCACGAACTGGTGGGGATTGAGCCCGGTCACGCGCTTGAAGATGCGGGCGAAGTGCGAGCCTGAGACGCCGGCCACCCGCGCGATCTCGGCGAGCGACAGCGGCTTGGCGAGGTTCTCGTCGATGAACTCCACTGCACGCTCCACGGCCGTGGCATGGGGCCCGCGCATGGGGGCGCTGGCGGTGACGTGCTGGGGGGTGGCGACGTGCAGCATCAGGATCTGCGCCAGAGTTTCGAACAGCGGTGGGTTGGCGGAAAACGCCTCGGCCGCGGCGGCGAGGCGGCGCCAGAGCCCAGAGAACAGCGGCGTCGGGCGAAGCTGCAGTTGCGAGACGGGCAAGAAGCCGGGGACGGAAAGCTCCCGTGTCATCACATAGGTGAAATAGTCCGGATGAAACTTGAGGATGTCGTAGTAGACCGGCTGCAGGAACCGCCCCGAGACCCTGTCGCCGGACCGGAACACGTTCAGGACGGGCGGCTGAAACAGCCCCTCCGTCCGGATCGTGGCATTCAGCTCGACATCGCCCGAGAGGGGGGAGTGCACCATCACGATCGAGTGGCAGCTATAGGACGCGGAGAACGGCCCCGCGCCCGCTCTCACGCGCTCGAACCGGCCCCAGGACAGATCGAGCCGGATTGATTTTCGGGTCGCGTATGGGTGCCGCCGCTCCGATTGCGGCAAGGCTCTCAAGCGTGGCGGCCTTTGCCCTTCCGACATGCAAGTCTCCGTCTGTCCGCGATCTTGCCGCTCAACATGGGGAGCCGATCCGTATACGGCAGATCCAATCACGGGAGTTCCGCGAGGATTTGATCGGAGTTGATGCACACGCAATCGTATCCGTTACCGCTCGGCCGGCGTTTCCATCGATGTTGGCGACCGATCCGAACGACCGGTGTCAGTATCGATCTGCCCTTCGCAGACGTCGCTCATCTCCAATCGACGTCGAACCGGAGAACAAGCGGCAATATCTCAAAGCCTGTGCAATTCGGTTCCTGCAAAACAAACGCAACCACGTGAAAGACTTGCTCCGTCTTTTGGCACACGGTGCCAATGCCCGCTGATGCGCGTCGAAGGGCCTCGGGTACGGAGGCAATGACGCTCGCGGCCGGATCGACGGGTGAGGGGTGTGGCGATGACGGCAGCAGCCGTTGTCCCATCTGCCGGTGCACTCACGGTAGCGCTCACAACGGCCACACCCGCATAGCCTCCCCAAGCGGGCGCCCCCGGCCATCCCCGTTGGCCGGGGGCCGGGTCGATCTTGCAGGGAAAGACCGGGACCTCCAGGTCTCGCGCCCGCCGCCGTTCGTCGGCGGCGGGTTCGTTTCTTGTAACCGGGCGCCCGTCATGGACATCGTGTAGATCTGCGGGTTGGGTTTCCCCAGCAGAGAGGAGCCGGGCATGACGGAGAACGCGAAGGCGGTGCGGCCGCATGTCGTCATCATCGGTGCAGGGTTCGGCGGGCTTGCGGCCGCCAAATCTCTGGCCAAGGCGCCGGTCGACGTGACTGTCATCGACAAGCGCAACTACCACCTGTTCCAGCCGCTGCTCTATCAGGTGGCCACGGCGGACCTCTCTCCCGCCGACGTCGCCTGGCCGATCCGCGGTATCTTCTCGTCCTATTCCAATGTGCGCGTGCTCTTGGGCAAGGTCACGGGCGTCGATCTGGAGCGGCGCCAAGTGCGCGCCGGCGATCTCAAGGTCGGCTACGACCACCTGATCGTGGCGACGGGCGCGCTCCATTCCTATTTCGGCAAGGACGAATGGGCACCCCTGGCGCCGGGGCTGAAGCGCATTATCGATGCCACAGAGATCCGCAAGCGGATCCTGCTGGCGTTCGAGAGAGCCGAGACGGCGGAGGACGCGGAGGAGCAGCGCCGGCAGCTCAACTTCGTGATCGTGGGCGGCGGCCCGACCGGCGTGGAGATGGCGGGCGCCATCGGCGAGCTGGCGAATTGGGCCCTGGCCAAGGACTTCAACGCCATCAACCCTCGCGACGCGCGCATTCTGCTGGTGGAGGGGACGGACCGACTGCTCGGGGCGTTTCCCGAGGAGCTGTCGCGCTACGCCGAGCGCGTCCTCGAGAAGCTCGGCGTCGAGATCCTGCTGAACACGCAGGTGGTCGACTGCACCGACAAGGGCGCGCTGGTGGGCGAGACGTTCGTGCCGGCGGCCACCATTATCTGGGCGGCGGGCGTGGCCGTGCCGGACATCGGGGGGTGGCTCGGCGTCGAGACCGACCGCGCCGGCCGCGTGCCGGTGCAGCCGGACCTCTCGGTGAGCGGCCGTCCGGAGGTTTTCGTGATCGGCGATGCCGCCATGGTGCCTTGGCGCGGCGAGCTCTCCGTGCCCGGTATCGCGCCGGCGGCGAAGCAGGAAGGCCGCTACGTGGCCGATGTCATCCGGGCGGAGACGGCCGGAAAGGCGCGCCCGGCGCCATTCCGATATCGCCATTTCGGGAATCTGGCGACCATCGGCCGGAATGCGGCCATCATCGATGTCGGTCGCTTCCGCCTGAAAGGCTGGCTCGCCTGGTGGATCTGGGGCATCGCGCACATCTATTTCCTGATCGGCGTGCGCGCGCCGATCCTGGTGGCGGCCCAGTGGTTCTGGGCCTATCTCACCTTCAGGAAGGGTGCCCGGCTGATCACCGGTCTCGAGCCGCTGTTCGAGCACATCGGGAAGGCGGCCGATCCGGCCGCCACCGGCACCGAGCGGCGCGATCGTCGACCGACACGCAGGACGGGTCCTTGAGGAAAGTCGGTCGGAAGGGTGTCCGCGATCAGACGCCGCCTAACCGACCTTCTGCTCGACCGCGGTGGCCGGCTCGGCGACTGCGGCGAAGGGCTCGCTGACGCGCCATTCGGCGCACCATCCGGCGGCAGGCGA
>JAKSBI010000825.1 GCA_022361215.1 Hyphomicrobiales bacterium
CCGAAGGTCAGCCCGTGCAGGACCTGCACGGCGAACAGCACCGCCAGGGGCGGATCGACGGCCGTCACGCTCCAGCGCAGCACCGTGGCGGCAGCGGCCAGCCAGATTAGCCGCACCGGGCCCTGGGCGGGCAAAATGCGCCCGGCGACCGCAAACAGCACGATCTCCGCCACCACGCCCACGGCCCAGAGCAGGCCGATGACGGTGGTGGAGATGCCGGCGGCCTGCCAGTGCAGCGTCCCGAACACGTAGTAGACGGCATGGGTCGCCTGCACCGCGCTGGTGGTCAGCAGGAACAGCAGGAAAGCCGGGGCGCGCACCAGATCGAGCGCGTCGCCCAAGCGAATGCGCGGCCCCGAGGTCGCCGCCCGCAGCCGCCCCGCCCCCGTCGGCCGCGGCAGCAGATGCGTCGCGGCGACCACGCACAGGGACGACACGATCACGATCCAGAGCGCCGCCCGCGCGCCCTGAAGCTCGATGGCGAGACCGCCGGCGAAGCTGGCGACGATGAACGTCAACGAGCCCCAGAGCCGAATCCGGCCGTAGTCGAGGCCGGACTCCCTCACGCCCGCCATGGCCACGGTCTCGGTCAGCGGCATCACCGTGGTCCAGAACATGGCGTAGAACAGCGTCACCAGCAGGATCGCCCAGAAGCCGGACGCCACCAGAAACAGGAAACAGGAGAGCCCGGTGCCCCAGGCCAGCAGGATCAGGACGCGCCGGCGGTCGCCGATCCGGTCGGCGGCGAAGGAGACCGTGGGCGTGAACAGGATGCGCGCGAAAAGCGGCGCCGCCAGCACCATGCCGATCTCCCCGGCCGTGAGCCCACGCCAGTCGAGCCAGACGGGAAAATAGGGCATGAAGCTTCCCACCAGCAGGAAGATGGCGCCGTATAGCAGCGCCAGACGCGTCGCGAAGCTCCTCAGATCCGGTTTCATGCCGGCCCCTTGCGGTCCCGTTTTTCAACGTTTTCCTAACGTATTGACCCGAATGTCGGCAAAGAGGCGCCGAATCGCTTTAGACTGAGGGTAGACTCCAATGATGCACGTGATCGCCCGATGAGCTCATCAAAGATCCCATCCCCACTCCGCACCGCGGACTATGAGGCGATCGAGACCGCTCTGCTGGAGTCGTCGCGCGGTCGCTGGTTCCTGTCCGAGTTCAGCCGGCGGAACCGGTCGGCGGACACGCATGTCCTGCTCGAGGCGATCACCAAGCTCGAGTCCGCCGTGCTCAGGCCGCGGGCGACCGCGAACACCGACCTGATCCGCCGGGACCTGATCGAGATGAGCGAGGCGATCGCGCGCACCCGCCAGGAGATCGCGGCGATCAAGTCTCCCGAGCTGGAGGAGAGCCAGCTCATTACGGCCACCGAGGAGCTGGACGCCATCGTGGCCTCGACCGAGAAGGCCACCTCCGACATTCTGGAGGCGGCCGAGGATATCCAGGAAACCGCCTGGCTTCTGCGGGAGTCCGGCACGCCGGCCGAGTCCTGCAGCCGGCTGGACGAGCGCGCCACCGACATCTACACGGCCTGCTCGTTCCAGGACCTGACGGGCCAGCGCACCCAGAAGATCGTGCAGGCGCTGCATTTTCTCGAATCGCGCGTGAATTCGATGGTCGACATCTGGGGCCTGAGAGAGGTCGTGCCCCAGCGTGGCGGGTCCGATAGCGATCGGCCCGACGCCCACCTGCTGAACGGGCCGCAGATCGAAGGACGCGGACTGGAGCAGGGCGACATCGACGTCATGATCGGCGATGCCGACACGGACATCGAGGTGGTCGAGGTCGAAGCCCTGCCCGAGCCCGATGAAGCCCCGGTGGCGGTCGCGGCCGACGCAGAGCCGATGGTCGCCGAGCCGGCCGCGATGGATGCTGCAGCCGAGCCCGAGATGCCTGTGGCGGCATTGGACGTGGCGGAGGACGTCGCCGGCGCGGCCGACATGGCAGCCCCGGCGCCGGAGGCTCCGGTGGAGACGCCGTCGCTCGATGTGCATCCCGCGGCCCCGGCGGCGGAGACCGAGGCCGTTCCCGGCCCCGCGGTCGCAGCGCCCGAGCCGGAGGCTGCCGACGAGACGCCGGCGCCGGTTGCAGCGCCCGAAGCGGTCGTGGAGAGCGGCGAGACACATGCCGATGTATCCGCATCGCCCGCGCCGGCGCAGCAGATGCCCGAGCCCACCGCATCGGCGGCACCCGCCGCAACGCCCGAGCCTGCACCCGCCCAGAGCGGCACTGCCGGCGTCGTGGTGCAGGTCAGCGAGCCCGCCGGCGTGTCCGAGCTCACCATCGGCGATCTGAGCCAGGCGCAGCGCAGCGCGCTCTTCAGCTAGGGTCTGTTGAGCTTCACGTTGCGGACCCGAGAGATCGGCGACATCGCTGCCCACCCTTCCCCGTCATTCCCGCGAAAGCGAGAATCCATTGGCGGCGGCAACCAAGTGAAAGCCTTGGGCGGTGTTGCCGAGGGGTCCAGATATGAACCGATCGTCCCTGCCGCATCGCGATGTGGAATGGCTTCCCGCTTTCGCGGGGATGACGACAAGGGGGGCAGCGAGCCCCCTCAAGTCGAAGACGCCCCAGGGTCTGTTGTGAAGCCTGAGTCTCAACAGGCCCTAGACAGGATCTCGGCGTAGAGGTCCGGATCGACGTTTCCGCCTGACAGCACGATGGCGACGGTCCGGCCCGCGGCCGGCAGCCGGCCGGCCAGCAGCGCCGCCAGAGCCACGGCGCCGCCGGGCTCGACCACCAGCTTCAGCACCTCGAACGCGAAGCGCACGGCGGCTTTCGCCTCCGCGTCGGTGACGGTCAGGGCGCCCGCGAGCTGTTCGCGGTTCAGCGCGAAGGTCAGCTCGCCCGGCGTCGGGGCGAGCAGCGCATCGCAGATGGAGCCTGCCAGGGCCGCGTTCCGCTCCCTGCGCCCGCTGGCGAGCGAGCGCGCGTGATCGTCGAAACCGGCGGGCTCGACCGCATAGACCTCGGCGCCGGGCATCTCATGACGCACGGCGAGGCCGACCCCGGCCACCAGACCGCCGCCGCCGCACGGCACCAGGACGGCATCGACCTCCGCCCCCATCGCTTGCGCCTGCTCGGCGATCTCCAGCCCGACGGTCCCCTGCCCGGCGATGATGTGGGGATGATCGTAGGGCGGCACGAAAGCAGCGCCGCGCTCCCGCGCCAGGCGGTCCGCGATCTCCTCCCGGTTCTCGGTCACCCGGTCGTAGGTCACCACCTCGGCCCCGGCGCCACGCGTGCGCGCCAGCTTCAGACGCGGCGCATCCGCCGGCATGACGATGGCAGCCGGCAGGCCGCAGATCCGCGCCGCCTCCGCCATGCCCTGGGCATGGTTGCCGGAGGAGCACGCGGTGACGCCGCCGGGCGAGACGGAGCCGTCAATCTGCGATACGGCGTTGTAGGCGCCGCGGAACTTGAAGGCGCCCATGCGCTGCAGGCACTCGGGCTTGACCAGGACCCTGCCGCCCGCGGCGGCGCTCAGCTCGGGGGCCTCCAGCAGCGGCGTGCGCACGGCCACATGGGCCAGCCGCCCGGCGGCGGCCAGAACGTCGTCGAAGCTGGGAAGCGTCAGGCCGGATGACATGCGCGCAGCCATATTGCCGATTGGGAAATTCGCAACGACGGGCTTGAAATCATACCGATCCTCCCCAAGTCAAGCTCGTTCAAGAGTTCCCCCAAGCGTCCCCCCGACGCTTTTCAAACCCTCTTTAGACCCGGCTTTGCCGGGTCTCTTTTTTTGCAACGAGGAAATCTGCGGATCGGGGCTTGACCCCCGCGTCAGGCACCCCATATCGAGAGGGACCAAGAGTTCCCCCAAGCGTCCCCCAACGCTTGACACAGAACGCCTGACACCGACCCGGCCGCGCCGGGTCTTTTCTTTTGCGGGATCAGGCGGGCGCGGCCTGCAGCAGCGAGTCCGCCCGGTCGTTGGCGGCGACGATATTGTCGACGAACTGCCGGGCGCAGTTGGACCAGCTGTATTTCAGCGCATGCGCCCGGCATTTGGCCGGGTCCAGCGCGAGCGCGGCCAGTGCCGCCTGTCCGAGATCCCGGTCCAGCGCGCCGACCACGCCGTTCTCGACCACGTCCTTGGGACCCGTGACGGGATAGGCCGCCACCGGCAGGCCCGATGCCAGCGCCTCCAAGAGCACGATCCCGAAGGTGTCGGTCAGGCTCGGGAACACGAACACGTTGGCCGAGGCGTAGTGGCGGGCCAGATCCTCGCCCTGCTTGGGACCAGTGAAGACCACGTCCGGGTATTCGGAGCTGAGCGACCCGAGCTGCGGGCCGCCGCCGACCACGACCTTGCGGCCCGGCAGCTTCAGGTCGAGGAAGGCGCGGATGTTCTTCTCGACCGCGACCCGGCCGACATAGAGAAACACGGGCTCGCCGCTGCCGAACAGCCGGTCCGGCCGCGGGCGGAACAGCTCGGTGTCCACGCCGCGCGTCCAGCGGAACATGTTGGTGAAGCCCCGGCGCGAAAGATCCATCTCCAGGGACTCGGTCGCCACCATCATGCCGCAGCCGGAGTTGTGGAACCGCCGCTGCAGCGCATAGAACCACGACTCGCGCACCGGGAAACGCGCGGCCATGTATTCCGGGAAACGCGTATGATAGCTGGTCGTGAAGGGACGGCGCGCCTTGCGGCAATAGGATCGCGTCATGACTCCGATGGGACCTTCCGTGGCGATGTGGATGTAATCCGGCATGGTCTGCTCGATACGCCGGCGCATGCGGCCGGGACCGAGGAGCGACAGGCGAATCTCGGGATAGGTCGGACAGGGCAGGTTGGGAAACTCGGCGGGCGTCACGAAGTCGAGGGAGACGTCCAGCGCCGCGCTTTCCTGAGACAGCCGCTCATAGGTGCGCACGACGCCGTTGACCTGGGGGTGCCACGCATCGGTGGCAACGAGCACCTTCATCAGGCGGCGGCCCCGAACTCCGATACGGTCTTGGATCTGTGGCCGTCCACCTCGGCGAGGCCGGCCCAACGGATGATCTCGAACTTGCCCTCATAGGTCTCGGCCACGGCGGTGCAGCTTTCCACCCAGTCGCCGGTGTTGATGTAGAGGATGTCTTCGAACTCGCGCATGGTGGCGTGGTGAATATGGCCGCAGATGACGCCCTGGGCCCCGTGCCGCTGGGCTTCCTGGGAGAGCGCGACCTCGAACTCGCCGATATAGTTCACCGCCCGCTTGACGCTGTGCTTGAGATAAGCCGACAGCGACCAGTAGGGCAACCCGAGCCGGCGCCGCACCCAGTTGAGATGCGTGTTCACCCAGAGCGCGAGATCGTAGGCCCAGTCGCCCAGAAAGGCCAGCCACCTGGCGTAACGGACGACCACGTCGAACTCGTCGCCGTGGATGACGAGGAACTTCCGCCCGTCGGCGGAGGTGTGCACGTCGCTCCTGACCAGGTCGATGCCGCCGAACTGGGCACCGCAATAGGCCCGGAGCGCCTCGTCGTGATTGCCTGGGATATAGATGATCCGGGACCCCTTGCGCACCTTGCGCAGGAGCTTCTGGACCACGTCGTTATGGTCCTGCGGCCAATAGGCGCCTCGCTTGATCCGCCAGAAGTCGACGATATCGCCCACCAGGTAAAAGGTGTCGGCTTCGTGGTGTTTCAGGAAATCCAGAAAGAACGCGGCCTGACAGGCTTTGGCTCCCAAGTGAATGTCCGAAACAAAGATCGTGCGATAACGCTTGCCGATGCTTGGCGTTTCCACCGATGATCCCTCGCAAGCTGTTAGGACCACAAAGAAAACGGGTCCGCTGCCCCCATGCGGCGGACAGAACGCGATTCATGTTGCAGCCGTATGACACCGGGTTATCCACAGGATATCCAAGGCCGGATACGAGCGCGGACCCGGTTGCAGCGCCTTTACCCGGCTTTCGCGAAGCATGCCGAGAGCTGTACACTCCCTCTCCCACAGTGGTTCACATCCGCCTGTTCGGCGCCGGCTATCCGGCCCCCATCGACCGCACGCTGCGGCGGCAGGGCCACTGACGGCGCATGGCAGGCGGCACCCCACAACAGCAGAAAGAGGGACCCTCAATGGACTTGGGACTATCGGGACGGACGGCCA
>JAKSBI010000407.1 GCA_022361215.1 Hyphomicrobiales bacterium
ACGCCAATGGAGTCCTGCTTTCGCAGGAATGACGAGGTGGGAAATCTGATCGACCTTGGAATGTCATAGGGCCTGTTGAGAATCAGGATGCACAACAGATCCTGGGGCGTCTTCGACTTGAGGGGGCTCACTCCCCCCAGTCGTCATTCCCGCGAAAGCGGGACTCCATTCCACATCGCCATGCGGCAGGGACTATCGGTTCATATTTGGACCCCTCGGCAACACCGTCCGAGGCCTTCGCCTGGCTGCCGCCGCCAATGGATGCCCACTTTCGCGGGAATGACGGAGAAGGGGGGGCCGCGATGGCGCCGATCTCTCGGGTCCAAAACGTGAATCTCAACAGGCTCTAGGCCGCGCGCCGTTGGGGCCGCCGAGACCGCCTGCGCCGCTTGCGGCCGCCCGATGAGGGGCGGCGGCGAGCGGGCTTGCGCGTCTTCGCCGCGGGGTCGGCCGGCGGCGCCTCGCCCACGACGGTCAGCGAGCGCTTGATCAGCCGCTCGATGGCGCGCAAATGCGGCAGCTCGTCCCGACCGCAGAACGAGATGGCGCTGCCCGCGGCGCCCGCACGCGCCGTGCGGCCGATGCGATGGACGTAGCATTCGGGCTCGTTCGGCAGGTCATAGTTGACCACGTGGGTGACGTCGTCGACGTCGAGGCCCCGGGCGGCGATGTCGGTGGCGACCAGCACGCGCAGGCGGCCGCTGCGGAAGCGGTCCAGCGTGCGCTGCCGGGCGTTCTGGGACTTGTTGCCGTGCAGCGCCTCGGCGCCGATGCGCGCCTTCGCGAGCTGCCGGGCCACGCGGTCGGCGCCGCGCTTGGTGCGGGTGAAGACGATGACCTTCGAGAGCTCCGGCGCGGCCAGCAGCTCGATCAGGCGGTCGCACTTGGCCGCGCGCGAGATGTGATGGACATGCTGCTCGATGCGCTCGACAGCGACGCTCTTGGCCGCGATCTCGACGCGCTCGGGCTCGTACAGGATCTCGCGGGCGAGCTTGGCGATCTCGGCCGGCATGGTCGCGGAAAACAGCAGCGTCTGCCGCTCCTCCGGCAGCATGGCCGCGATCTTGCGCACGTCCCGAATGAAGCCCATGTCGAGCATGCGGTCGGCCTCGTCGATGATCAGGTAATCGCACTCGCTCAGGTCCACATGGCGCTGGTCCACCAGATCGAGAAGCCGGCCGGGCGTGGCCACCAGAATGTCGACGCCGCGGCGGAGCGCTTCGATCTGCGGGCGCTGGGAGACGCCGCCCATGATCACGGCCTGGCGCAGGCTGAGATGGCGCCCATAGGTCTCCACGCTCTCGGAGATCTGCAGCGCCAGCTCGCGGGTGGGCGCCAGGATCAGCGCGCGCGTCTCGCGCGGCCCGGCCTCGATGCCCTCCTCGGCGGTGTCCGCGTCGAGGTTCTGCAGCAGCGGCAGCGTGAAGGCGGCCGTCTTGCCCGTGCCCGTCTGGGCGATGCCGAGCAGGTCGTAGCCGTCGAGCAGCAGCGGGATGGCGCGCCGCTGGATCGGCGTCGGGGTGTCGTATCGCGCGTCCTTGAGGGCGCGCAGAAGCCGCTCGGCCAACCCGAGCTTGGCGAAAGTTGAATCAGTCACGAGTATCGAATCCTTAATGGCAGCGCCCGGCGCACACATCGGCGCGCTTCAGGCCCATGGCCGCGTCGTTCTGTCCACGCGCACCTGGATCAAACGGGGTTTTGAATGAAAAATGTTTCGGGACAATAACGCCTTTAATGGAGGCGAATCGCGCGATCCCGAGAAAGTTCCCCGCTGCAATGCGCTTCGGGGCGCTGAAAGTCAAGCCGAACTTGGGCAATCGAAAGAGATGGCTAACGCACGCCTACTCCAGCGCGCGGGCGACGCGGAAGCCGACCGCCGGCTGCCGGGACTTTTTCGGGTAGCTGACGCGGGCGGCGGAGCGCACGAAGGCCGCCTCGAAATACCAGGAGCCGCCCTTCAGCACCCGGCGCTCGCACTTGCCGCCGCGGGGCGAGCCGTCGCCGGGCGCGCCGGCGTGGCTGGTGTTCCAGCAGTCGGCGACCCATTCGCTCACATTGCCGTGCATGTCGTGGAGCCCGAACGGGTTGGCCGGGAAGCTGCCGACCTCCACGGTCTTGCCGCGATAGAGACCCTTGGCCTTGCGCGTGCCCGGGTTGCTGGCGTCGAAGTTCGCCTGGGTCGGGCCGATGGAGCGGCCGGTGGCGAAGGCCGTGGTGGTGCCGCCCCTGGCGGCGAACTCCCACTCGGCCTCGGAAAGGAGCCGATACGACTTTCCGGTCTTGCTGCGGAGCCAGGCGACATAGGCCTTGGCGTCGTCGAAGGAGACGTAGATCACCGGGCGCCGGCCGCGGCCCCAGCCATTGTCCTTGGGCCGGTAGCCGTTGCAGCCGCCCTCGAGCGCGCAGGCCTCCCAGTCGTCGAAGGTGATCTCGAACTTGGCCACGGCGAAGGGCCGCGCGAACTGCACGGGCAGCGACGGGCCCTCATTGGCCTGCCGCCCCCTCTCGCCCGGGGCCGAGCCCATCTGGAAGCGGCCGGCGGGGACAACGGCCATCTCGGGGCAGGACTCGCAGTCCTTGAAGGTGGTCCCCACCTCGTGCTCCAGCGGCCCGCTGGGAATGCCGATGGCGGGCTTGCCCGGCGGCTTCGGCAGGGCCGCGAGCCGGGTCTTGGTCGCCTTCAGCACGGCCAGCAGGGTGGGCGTGATGCGCCCGTCTGCGGGCAGCCCGGCGCTGGTCTGGAAGGCCCTGACCGCCTCTTCGAGGCCCGCCCCGCCCCGCTGCGTGCCGACGCCGTAGCCGAGCTCGGCGAGCAGGCCGCGCACCTCGGACACCGAGACCGTGGCCGTCGGGGCCGGCGCCGCGCCGCCGGTGCCGCAGCCCTCGCCCGCAAGGCAGATGCGGGGGGCGCCGCCGCGCGACGTGATCTCCGGGATCTGTGCCCCGCGGGTGGCGAGCCGCACGTCCTGCGCCGTCAGGTCCAACAGGTCGCGCAGATAGAGCCGCGGG
>JAKSBI010000745.1 GCA_022361215.1 Hyphomicrobiales bacterium
CTCAGGGGCGACCTCAAGGCTGCGCTGCTGTCACTGAGCCATGCCTTGAAACCCTGGACGGTTGGAGTGCCGCCCACCGATGGGCCGCGCGGAGCGCGTCCCGCACCGCCGAGCCGGGGCGGCGTGCCGCGCGCGCAGCGGGCATCTGGACCGATCGCAATTGATGCGGCCTCGCGACAGGAGGCCGCGCGTGCACTCGGGACACAGGTGGAAGCGGCGCTGTCGCGCTTGCGGCTGGCGCAGCTCGCCTCGCTGCCACAGAGCACGGACCAGGCCGCGACAGGTGCCAAGGACGCCTCGGGCGAATGGACCTTCGAACTGCCGCTCCTGTTCGGCGATGAGATGGGCATGGCCCAGTTTCAGATCCGGCGCGACGGCGGCGCCTCTTCCAATTCGGAGCGCACTTGGCAGATGCACTTCGCCATCGATTTCGAGGCGACGGGTGGGGTCAACGCCAAGGTCGTTCTGCGGGGAGGCAAGATCTCCGTTGCACTGTGGGCCGAGCGCGAGGGAACCGCCGAGACGCTGACCAGGTTGCTGCCGGACCTGGGTGCCGCGCTCGAAGGCCGGGGCTTGTCCGTCGGCGGCCTGACCTGCCGGCATGGGATGCCCGAGGAGCCGGTGGTGCCCGTCGGCGCTTTCATGGATCGGCAGACATGAGCCAAACCGACAGGAGCAAGCTGGCGGTCGCGCTCGACTACGATCCCGAGAGCTGCAGCGCGCCGCGCGTCACCGCCAAGGGCCGCGGTGCCGTTGCAGAAAGAATCATCGAGACGGCCGAGGCGCACGGCATCGTCATCGAGGATAATCCTCATCTGGCCGAGGCCCTCAGCGCCGTCGAGATCGACGATCAGATTCCTATCGAGCTCTACGAGGCAGTGGCCGAAGTCATCGGCTTCGTTCTCGGCGCCACAAGCGCAGGGCGCCGCTGAGAGGGCCGGTCACTTGGGCCTTAGGCGTCTCCGGGCCGCACGATGCCCCCATCCGTCCGGCAATTCCGTCGCTTTCCCTTTGCGTCCTGCCGGCCACATGGTCCACGCTGCGGTCCCAATCGTCGTCGGCGCTTGATGCGCATCGCCCGCGAGAGAGACTGGACGTTGAAACTCTACAGCCGCTATCGAAACTCCGCCGGCCAGCGTGTCCGCATCGTGCTGAACCTGAAAGGCGTGGACTACACCTATGTGCCGATCAGCGAGGTCGGCTCGGACGCCTATCGCGAGATCAATCCTCAAGGGCTTCTGCCGGCGCTTGAGACTGACGGCCGCGTCCTGACTCAGTCCACGGCCTTGATTGCGTTCATCGACGAAAGCCATCCGGATCCATCACTCGTGCCGGCGGATCCGGTCCTGCGTGCCGAGGCGCGCGCTTTCGCGCACTTCATCGCCTGCGAGATCCATCCGATCAACAATCACCGCGTCCGCGATTATCTCGAGGCAGCGCACGGGTGGAGCACGGACCAAACGCTGGTTTGGTACCGGCACTGGCTGAAGGAAGGGCTATCGGTGCTGGAGACCATGCTGCAGAAGCGCGAAAAGAAAAGCCCGTTCTGCTACGGGGACGAGCCGAGCCTCGCCGACATCTATCTGGTGCCACAGCTCTACAACGCCCGCTGGTACGGCCTTGAGCTCGGGCCCTATCCGCTGCTGACAGAGGTCGATGCCGCGTGTCGGGCGCTACCCGCCTTCGATGCCGCCATGCCCGAGCACCAACCGGATTTTCCCAAAGATGCATCGCAGCATGGGCGCTAGCATGAGCCGTCCCGCCATCGCGTTCGCCCTGCGCCATGCCTGAGCATGTCCTGATCATCCTGGCCGGCGCCTTTTCGGGCGGTTTCGTTCTCGGGCTGACCGGTTTCGGTAACGGGCTGACAGCCTACGGGCTTTGGCTGCATGTGCTCAGCCCTCAGGTCGGTGCGCCGCTGGTTGCCATCAGCTCGATCGTGGGCCATCTGCTGATGTTTCGCGGGCTTCGTCATGCCATCGTGCCGGCGCGGTTTCTGCCCTTCGTGATCGGCGGGCTCCTCGGTATCCCCGCCGGAACCTGGTTGTTGACCACGGTTTCGGTATCCACTTTCAAAATCTCCGCGGGTGCACTGCTGGCCGGATACTCGGCGATCTCGCTCGTCGGCGGGCTTCGTCTCAAGCTACAACGCGAAAACCGTATCCTCGATGGGGGCGTCGGGCTCTTGGGCGGGGTCTTCGGTGGTCTTGCCTCGCTTTCAGGTCCGATCGTTACGGTCTGGTGCGGCTTGAAGGGCTGGTCGAAGGACGAGCAGCGCGGAACCTATCAGCCGTTCAATTTCGCCATCCTGTCTGCGGCCCTGGTGGCGTTCGGCACGGCCGGGCTGTTGACGCGGGAACTGTTGTGGCTGGCGCTTTTGACGCTGCCGGCCACGCTTGCCGGCATTTGGATCGGCCGGCACCTCTATGGACGTGTCGACGACGCCCAGTTTCAGAAGATTGTCCTGACTTTGCTGACGGTTTCAGGTGTGGTGCTGGTTGGGTCGAACCTCTGAAGCCGGGAGCTAAAGCATGTCTCCCGAAAGTGGATGCCGGTTTCGGGAAAAAAGACATGCTTCAACAAAGACCTAGAGCAATGGCGCGAAGCAGAATGATCGCGACATGCTCTAGTCGGTCTGCACCTCAGCCTCATACTGCTCGAGCAGAAAGTCGCGCAATGGAAGGTCGCTGCCCCGGACGGCCTGCCGGAGAGGATCCAGGTCGACGGCCACGCGCCGTAGATCGACGCTCACCGAGCCGTTGTTGGCCTCGACAGTGGCGTACTCGGCGTAGGCCGGCAGAAGGGTGGGCGCCGCGCCGGCCACGAAGGCCTCGAAGGGCAATCCCACGCTGCCGGGGTTTACGATCAGCGTGCCCATATGCTGGCGCAGCATTTGAACGTGGGTGTGGCCGCCAGCCATGACGGTCGCGTGGGCCCCCGCCAGCAGGTCGTCGAGCTCGTCGGGCGGGGTCGTGGCGAGGATGTCATGCATGTTGGACTGCGGTGAGCCGTGAAAGAGCAGCAAGGTGGCCCTATTGTCCATCTCAATCTTCAGGCTCGGCTCGAAGGTCCGGAAGAAGTCCAGCTCCTCGGCAATGAGTTGTGCCCGGCACCAGTTGACGGATTCCACGACCACCTGCGCATCCGTGTACGTCTCGATCAGGCCGGGATCGAGCAGGAACTCGTCGTGATTGCCCAGAATGCAGGGGCAGGCGAGCTTGCGAAGACAGTCGATCGAGGCGTGCGGGGCAGGGCCGAGGGTCGCGACGTCACCAAGGCAGTAAACCTGGTCCACCCCGACCCGCTCAATGTCGGCTAGCACCGCCTCGAGCGCAATTGCATTGCCATGAATGTCGGAGATCAGCGCGACCCGCATGAGTGGAATAGGCCCCCGATGGCCAATTGGTTACAGAAAAACGGCGCCTACGGCCCGGATCGCGCGGTCGCCATCACACATCCCACCTATTCACGAGATCGTGCCATTTTCGGCAAGATCACTAGCCTTCATCGACTTGAACGACGTAGGGACGTTCGGTATCGGTCTCGGGGTCGAACTCCGAGCGGCCTGTGAAATTGATGTGCCGTCCATAGGTGTGCAGAGACAGGGAGACTTGCGAGCCGGTGTTCCAGACGCTGTGGATGTCCTCGGGCAGGCAGGTCGTCACGGCGCCGGCCGTAAGCGTCCAATCGCCGGTCCGCTCAAGCTTGGCGTAGCCGGGCGTGCTGCCATCGTCAAGCCTTCGGAACTGCACTTCCTCTTCCTCGCCATCGATGCCCACGACCACGGCCCAGGTCTTGTGATTGTGCGGAAGCGTCCCGCGATCCGGCAGCCAGGAAAACAGAAACACGGCCAGGTCGTGATTCTCCTCCTGGTGGAGCAACCGGATGCCGAAGCCTTGCGCTTCGTTGTAGCTGATCTCGCCGCTGTTCGACCAATCGGGTTGTGCGGCCAGGCGCTGGGCCAGCGGCTTGACACGCTCCACGATGGTGTTCTCGTCGGAGTCCTCGGCGAGGATCGCTCTCAAGTCCTTGACGTAGTCGTCGACGCTGTAGTCTGCCGCGCTCATGCATTCCTCCCCGGCCTTTATCTCTGGCACGATTGATGAGCGCGGATATTCGGTGTTCCATCGGCGCGAATCAATCGGCCGCGCGAAGAAAATGGACAGTCGTGTGGAATCTGGCAAGGCTCTGTACCCCCGGCCGGCGTACGGCTCTGCCTGACACCGTTGGCGGGACGCGCAGCTTAAGTGCCGGATCCGGTCAAGCGGCCTGCGCGGCCGGCAAGGCATGCAGCTTCGGCGTCTCGCTCGCCAGTGAACGGTCCCGTCCCGCTCGCGAGCGTTTGCCGCCATGCCGCATCACCAGCAGGAATGCCGGCGGGGTGAAGTAGAACGACACGATGGTCGAGAGCAGAACACCTCCCGCAATGGCCATTGCGAAGGGCGGCCAGAAGCCGCCGCCTTCCAGGATCAATGGCAGGAAGCCGCCGAACGTCGTGACTGTCGTCGATACGATATGCCGGCTCTGAGCCAACACGATCTCGCGGATGCGCCGTACGTTGCCGACCAAGGCCCGTGCGTCCTGCTGCAAAGCCGTCATGATGATAATGGCGGCATTGATCGAGACGCCGATCGAGCCGATCACGCCGATCACGGCCTGGATCCCGAAGGGATAGCGGAAGACGGCGAGGGCCAGCAGGCTGAGGCCCATCGACAGAATGGCGACCGTTGCCGTGATCAAGGAGAGACGGAACGAGTTGAAGGTAAGCACGATGGTGGCGACGGTGAGCGCCACGATCAGGCCCATGGACGCGAGCAGGTTGCGCAGGACCTCGTCGCGGGCATCCGAGTCGCCGCCGACCTCGAGGCGATAGCCAGGGGGCAGCGTCAAGCCGCTTTCCGCGATCCTCGCTTGGACCTTCTTCAGAGCCTCCTCCGGCAGCACATTGCGATGGACATAGCCCTGGACCGTGTTCACGCGCTCGCCATCGAGCCGGAAGATCGGTGTCTCGGCGGGCACCAATCGTAGAGTCCCGAGGGCGGCCAGCGGGACACCGGGATAGGCGCCCTCGGCGGCGCGCCGGGCGGCGTTGTTGCCCAGCACATCGGTGCGGCGGAGCGCGTCAACCACGCCCCGGGTCTGGTCGCCGACGCGTACGCGCACGGGCAGTTCCTCGCTGCCCTCGATCAGCGAGCCGCCCGTCGCGCCTTCGAGCTGCGTCTCGAGCTGCCGCGCCACGGCGCCGAGCTCGAGGCCCGCGAGCCGCACCTTCTCCTCGTCGAGGTCGAGCTTGAGCTTGGGCGCGCCGCCGGTGAGCTCGGTCTTAGCCTGGACGATATCGGGTACGGCGACCATGAGTGTGCGCACCTTCTCTCCCAACCGCCGCAGCACCTGGAGGTCGGGTCCGACCAGGCGAATCTCGACCGGCGCGTTGACAGGCGGGCCCTGCACGAGGCCGCGAACCGTGACGCGGGCCTGGGGCAGTGCCTTGTCGAGCGCGCGTTGCAGTTCGGGCAGGATGGCCTCGGTGGTCTTGGCCGACTGCGTCGTGATCAGCGCCTCGGCGAAACTCGCCTCGCCGTCCTGATCCATGATCATGTTGTAGTAGAAGGCTGGCGCGCTCTCGCCGATCACCCAGTGAACGTTGCGGATGCCCGTCTGTGCGCGAACGATCTTGCCCGCCTTGCGTGCGGCCCGGTCGGTCTCGGCGATCGATGTGCTGTCGGGCAGCTTGATCTGCAGATAGAACTGGTCGCGGTCGACGCCCGGGAAGAACTGCGCCTTCAATGTTGGGAAGGCGCCGAAACCGACGACGGGTAGAATCAGTGCGCCGAGAATCGCGAGCCGCGGAAAGCTCAGCGCCAGATCGAGCGATTTACCGAAGACGCGCCCAATGACCTCGGAGCGCACGCCGCCGCCGGCGAGCCAGCTCACCGTCTTTCCGGGTTCAGGCCGTCTCAACAGCCAGCCCGCCAGCGTCGGCGCGATGGTGAGAGCGAGCGCGAAGGAGGCGGTCAGCATGATGATGACGGCGGTGGCGATGGCGCCCACGAAATCGCCGGCCGGACCCGGCAGCAGAACCATCGGCATGAAAGCCAGGGCCGTCGTCACCGTGGACGCGAGAAGCGGCACGGCCAAACGCTGCACGGCTTCGCCGACGGCAGCGTGGCGCTCCGCACCGGCCTCCAGCTTTTTGCGGATTTCGTCCGTCATGACGATGGCGGCGTCCACCAGCAGACCAAGCGCCACGATCAGGCCGGTCACCGACATCTGATGGATCGGGATGCCGACCGCCTGCAGTCCGGCGATGGAGATCAGACTGGCCAGCGGCAGGATAGAGGCAACGACGGTTGCCGCCCGCCAACCGAGCGTTAGCAGCAGAACGGCGACCACCAGACTCACGCCGATCATCAGGTTCTGAAGAACGCCCTGCAGCCGGTCCGCAGTGTAATGGCTCTGGTCGAACAGCAGCCGGTGCTCCAGGCCGGCCGGCAGCTCTTTCTCGAACGTGGTCTGCACCGCCTTGACGCGCGCGATCCAGGTGTCGACCTGCAGGTCGTCCTCCATGCGCGCAGCGACCAGTACGGCCGGCACTCCGTCCGCATAGGCGAGGCTTGCGGCCGGTTTGCGCACGGAGCGCTCGACCGTCGCTACATCCGAGACCCTTACGATGCGGCCGCCGGTGTCGTTGGTCACAGGTACGTTGCGGATGCGCTCAAGCGACTTGATCTCGCCCGAGATCTCGATCAGCAGATCCGATTGTGCACCGCGGATCTGGCCGGCGCGGACCTTGGCGTCGGCGCGGGTGATGGCGCCGGAGACCTGCTCGGCAGTCAAGCCGAGGGACGTCAGCTTGCGCGGGTCGATCTCGACCAGGATCTCCTCCTGCTGCGCACCGAACAGGCGCACGAGCTTCGTGCCGCTCAGGCCACGCAATCGGTCCTGCAGGATTTCGGCATAGCGGCGTACGATCGCCGGACTGGCCTCCGTGCCCGCGCGCGGGACGATAGCGCTGATTGCGGTGTAGGCGCCGGTCCGGTCATCGTCGAAGTCGGGCTCTGGCACACCGGCCGGGAAGTTGCGGGCCGCATCGCCGAGTGCATCGCGGATCTCGGACCAGGTCTGCTCGATGGTCTCGTCGGAGATGAACTGGGAGAGCTCAACCCGGATCACGGAAATGCCCGAACGCGAGACCGACGTGATTTCGTCGATCTCGGCGATCTTGCGAAGCTCGTCCTCGATCTTCTCGGTGACGAGGGCCTCCACCCGTGCCGGGTCGGCGCCCGGATAGGGGGTGACGATCGTTGCAAAGAGGTTGGTGATCGTCGGGTCTTCCTGGCGGCCAATGGTGACCAGCGCGGAGATGCCCGCCGCCAGGATCATCAGCAACGTCAGGGCGAAGATGCGCTTGTTGCGAAAGAACAGCGTGCTCATCGCCCGGCCTACTGCGTCGCCAGAGCAACCCGCTGCCCGGGTATCAAGCGATTGGTGCCGTCGAGTACGATGCGGGCGTCTTGCCTCAAGGTTCCCCTGACGAAGACGCGTTGCGCCTCGACATGCAGCACTTCCACGGCCTCGCGGGCAATGACCGGCTTGCCGTCGCGCTGCACAACGGTGAGCACCGTCCAGAGGCCCTTACGGCCTTCGCTGAGAGCCGTGGTGGGCAACCAGACCCCTCGGCTCTTGACGCGGCGCTCCAGCACCAGCTCGACAATGTCGCCGAACGGTACGTCGGTCGCGCTTCGCGCCTCGAACAGGGCCGTGACCGTTCGCGTCCCTGTTTGCAGGTCTGCGCGCTTGGAGATAAGACGCCCCGGATAGGTCCTGCCGCCGGACCGCAGATTGTAGACCTGATCGGTCGAGAGCGCTTCGGCTGCGTCGACCGATACGCCGACGCGAACCTGCCGGACATCCGCTTCCAGCAGCTCCAGGATGCCCGTGCCGGCATTTACGATCGCGCCCTCGTCAATGGACCGTGCCGCGATCGTTCCGGCAAAGGGCGCGCGGATCTCCGATTTCTCGAGATCGATGTCCACGGATTGGATCGTTGCGTTGATGCGCGCGATCGAGGCGGTCAGCTCGGCGACGCTGAATCGTGCTTCATCGAAGCGCTGTATCGATTGCCAGCCCTTGCTCTGCAAGGACTGCTGCCGGGTCAGTGTCACCTTGGCGAGGTCGAGCCTGGCTTGCAGCTCCCGCCGCTGCGCGAGGAGCTGGGTGCGGCGGGCCTTGAGCTGCGCCGTATCGAGCCGCGCCACGACCGTTCCGGCGGCTATGCGGTCGCCTTCGTCGAAGAGCACTTCGGTGACCAGACCGGCGCGCTCGAACGCCAGGCGCGTCTGCCGTGCAGGCTCCAGGCGTCCGGCAAACCGCTCCGTGACGATATAGCCGTCCTCGAAGCGGGCCGTGCGGTACGACACGGTTACGGCCGGGTTGGCCTCGGGCGGGGCTTCGGCGCTTGCCCGGATGTGCAGCCCGGCGATCCCGGCGCCCATCAGCCCGACGAACGTCAGCCCGGTCAGGGCCATGGCGCCGCCGCGCGCCAGTTTCCGCCAACCTCGAGCCCGTTCCGACCTGTCCGGCTTGCCGCGCGACATTGCCAACTCCCTTCGAGGCAACCAGCTTAAATGTTATGTGCGCTAACATATGTTAGGGTCGCTAACTTTGCAAGGAGAAGTTAGATGCGCTAACATGCTCGGGAGTGCAGGGGATTGAGAGATGGCAACGGATAGTGCGCCGGCGGAGCCGGTGCAGTCGAAGGCTGGCTACCACCACGGCGATCTACGTGAGGCGTTGATTTCGGCGGCGCAGCAACTGGTCGAAGAGGGCGGCGCGGACAAGTTCTCGCTTGCCGATGCTTGCCGTCTGGCTGGCGTGTCCACGGCTGCGCCCTACCGCCACTTCCGCAATCGCGAGGAGATCCTGGCGGAGGTGGCGGCCCGTGGGTTCGATGCGCTGCACGAGAAGTCCGCGGCTGCGGTCGAGGCGGAGGGCGTGGGGACGACCGAGGCCATCGTGGCCATGGGCAAGGCCTATGTCGCGTTCGCTGTCGAACAGCAAAGGCTGTTTCGGCTGATGTTCGGTCAAAACCCGGCCGTAAAGGAAGCGGAGCAGGTGCTGGGGACGGGCCGCTGCTGCTTCCAATGGGTGATCGAACAGGTCGCTCTCTATTGCGGGAAGAACAATGTCGAAGGAGACGCTACAGAGATTGCTGTCCGCCTTTGGACCTTTGTCCACGGCGCGGCGTCACTGCTCATCGACGACGACTATGCCACTGTCGTTCCGGACCTTGACGTGGATGCCATGATCGCACGCGCCACGCCGGGCCTATTGGCGCAAGTCCGTTAGGGCCAGCATCCACAAGGTAAGTGTCCACAGGCCCTAAGCCAGCAATTCGCGCAACGCGTCCCTGTCCAGGCGTTTATCCGGCGAGTTTTCGGCACGGGCGGCAGCGAACTCGGGTGCCGGATCGGCGTAGAGCACGCCCAGCGCCATCGGTTCCTGGAGCTGGGCCAGTGCGAACGCCCTTGCAAGATCGCGTTCGTCGTGGCGGGGCAGCTCGTCCTGCGACCCGATATCTTCGAGCTTCACCACCTGGAAGCCGCTGCCGTCGTAGACCAGACCCTTATCGCGCTCCTTGCCGAAGACCATGGGCTCTCCGTGCACCAGCTCAATGACCGCATCGGGCGCCTCGGTCTTGTCATTGATGGGGCCGAAGGCACCGTCGAAATAGACGATGCAGTTCTGCAGGATCTCGACGAAAGACGCGCCCC
>JAKSBI010000701.1 GCA_022361215.1 Hyphomicrobiales bacterium
CCAGTATCCTCATGACGAAGCAAGACTCGCCGCCGTGCCGCGCCCTCAAGCGCCGGTGGATACTGGGTCACTCGGTCAAGCCGGGTGACGACAACACAGAATGTGTCAGCTATCTCTCCGAACACCTGTCAACCATGTCCCCGGGCTGAACATCAAGCCGGGCGATGACAGCGAAGGGGTAACGCCCATCCGCATGGCACCCCGAGACCGATGGTAGACCCATCGGCAGGCGGCGGCGGTCATCGACTGCTCGTGAGTCCGCCTCACGGGACCCGGTCCTGGTCTCGGGCGCCCGCGCAGGCCCGAGCCCGAAGGGCTCGGAACAGCCGCGAGCGACAAACAAACCGGCGCGCGACACGCCGCGCTGGCCGCCTCGCTCAGCCGCCGCGAGAGCCGTAACTGCGCCCGGAAGCCCCGAAGCCCCCGCGCGCGACGGTGAACATCTTGCTGCTGGGGCGGACGGTGGAGGACTTCGGCACTTTCAGCAGGCCGGTCTTGGCGCCGACCTTCTTGTTGTCGGCGGTGCGGAAGGTCTTGGCGTCGTCCCGGGAGCGGTAGAGCGGCTGCGGATGGACGCCGCCCGCGCCCATGGTCCGGCCCATCATGTAGCCGACCATCAACGGCATGAAGACGCTGGACCCGCTGGAGCTGCGGTAGGGCGCCGTCTCGCACTTCTCCTCGCCGAAGTCGGCTTCGCAGTCGGCCTTGCTGGTGTATTTCGGCGCCACCTGGGCATGCTCGGACTTGGCCTGCTTGAAGGCGGCGGCGCATTGCTCCTGCGAGAGCACAGCGTCCGACTGGCACTCCTCGAGCGTGGCGTAGACGGCCGCCTCGGTCTGGGCCTCGCTGCAGGCGCTCAGCGCCAGCGCGCTGACGCCCATGGTGACGAGGGCAATCTGCTTCGATCGTTTCATGTCTTTGCGTTCTCCAACTCGGCTTCCGCCAGCCTGTGGTTGGTGCGGACTGTACTGCAGCGGAGGCACGGATAACAGCCACTTTGGCGTCGCGGTCCGTGCGTGGGCTCCATGCGCAGACAGGGCGGCGATGGCCTTCCGGGCCCGATGAACGGCGCCTTAACGGGCCCTAAATCGTCGGTTCAGGCGCGATCGGCTATGGCTCCATCCAAGTCAATGGAAGCCCCGGCAGCCGCCGGGCGATGGAGAGAGCAGCGATGACCACCTTCACGAATCTCCGGCCGATGCTGCCGTCCCGGCGCATCCGTCTCGCCGCCGCGGTGAGAACCGAAAGGCTGCCAGGCGGCTGTATCGTCTATTGGGTCGACTGGAGCAAGCTCCTCACCGTCGAGGATGCGTAGACCGGCGCCCCGTCAGTCGAAAGTGATGGTGTCGTCCGTGATCGAGATACGTGGCCGTTGGCGGGAGGCCGTAGGCTTCAGATTCGCCGTCTTCTCGGTCTTGGTCCTGGACGTGAGCGTTGCCTTGACCGTGGCGGTGGGCGTCTGGCGCGATTGACGCGTGCCACGATAGCGGAGGCGAGGCGATGACCTTTCGGCATTGGACGCGTCGGCCTCGGGCGTCTTCGTGTATTGCACGTTGGATGCGGCCTCGCCGTCGATAGGCTCGAACGGCGGTGCGGTGCGGTCTTCGTCCGTCAGCTCGTTCTCCGCGTTTCCGCTCGCGGCCGACACGGGTGCGGCCTGTTGCTCTGCCGCGATGTCGCCGATCGGCTCGAAGAGCGGTATGGCCTCCGCTTGGTCCTCCGTCTCCTCGGTCCCGGCCTCGTCCATCGGGCCGTCGTTCTGAGCGAGGGGCGCCTGTTGCTCGGTCATCTCATGCTCGACGGGCTCAAACGCTGGCATGTCCGGTGTTTCTTGCGGCTCGGCCTCGACCATGGGCTGTGCGTCCGGTTCGGCGGTTGACGGTTGTTCGCCCGCGTCGCCAGTCGGCTCTGGCAGTAGCTCGGCGGGTTCCTCTTCCTGACCGGTCATGACTGTCGCGGGCTCGTGCGCCACCGTCTCTGCCGGCTGCGCGTCCCCTTGGGCGTCGATCGGATCGAACACCGGCACAGGCGTTTCCGTTTCGGGCTCGGTCTCGACGGCCGGCCGGTCGTCCGGCGCGTGTGCCGCCTGTCGCTCTTCGACCTCGCCGCCAGGTTGCGCGATGGTCTCTTCTGCGGGCTCCCGCTCCACCCCGGCGGTCTGGGGCTCGGCCAGCCCGGACGTCCCTCGGGGCTGGTCGACCGTTTCAGGGACCGGGCCCGGCAGGAAGACGGGAATCTCCGTCGCCGGCTTCTCCAGCAACGGGGGCGGTTCCGTCGTCATCTGCGCCAGGACGCGATACAGGTCCTTGTGCAGGAGATATCGATCGCAGTCGCTCTCGGGGCCGTCGCAGTGCACGCAGCTCAGGGTCGAGGCGGCGTTCAGGCAGCGCCGGACGATTGCCAGGTCCTTTGCCGCAACCTCCGACAGGATCAGCTGCGAGGAGAAGCCGTCTTTCTGCGAAGACGGATGCAGGTAGTTCAGGACGATGCCGGCATGCGCGTCGGCGCTGGGACGCAGAGCGATCCCGACGATCTCCTTCAGCTCCGAGAGATCGGAGTTTTTCCGGTCGCTGGTGAAAGCCCGCTGTGCGGCGTTATGCAGGAACGCGATGAAGTCGCTTCTCAGCAGATAGTGCTCCGGGCGCGTGGCGTCCCGCTGCACAGCGCGGACGGCGACGCCGGCGTTCAGGATCTTCCGCAGACGCCCCGGCGAGGCGATACGGGCATCGCCGAGATCGAGCTCATGGGTCCAGTCCGCGCCCGGATTCGGGGTTGCCGATCCGGCGACGGGCTTGATGGTCTCGAGCGCGGCCGTCGCATTCTCGAACACGTTCGGCAGCAGCGCGCTCTCGATCATCGCCGCGAGCTGGTCGGCCGCACGGCGGTCGAGCCGCGGCGCGGCCAGCGCAGGCGCGTGTGCGGCATTCGCGCCGAACAGGCCCGACATGAACACCAGCGCATCGATGGCGATGGCGATGGCAAGAGCCAGATAGGCCAGCCGGTTGCCGTCGGTGAAGGCGTTCGTCGTCACGACGAAGCGATGGGCCTTGTCGTCGCGGTTGCGCGCGAGGGCGTCGATGCTCTCCCGCATGTCGCCGACGTCCGTGGTGGGCAGACCGGACAGCCGCAGGCAGCTTCGCGCCAGGGCGAGTTGCGCCTCGACATCCGCGCCGCTGGCCTGGCTCTTGTCCGCGCTGCAATTCGCGGCGAGCGCGGCCGCGCCGCCGTTCAGGGCGTAGAGCTGAGCCGCCGCCTCATGCGCTGTGCCCGGATCGCAGGCGCTCATCGCCACCTCGGTGGTCAGCATCGGCGCGCCGGACAGGACCCCGACGGTCTTTGCGCAACGGGATTGGAGCGCGTCGAGGCCGGCGCGGGTCGGGCTTTGCTCGAAGGCGATCCGGTCGCTTTCGAGACGCCGAAGGGCAGCCTGCGTTTCGGTCCGCAGCGCGTCGGCCAGGCCCGTGCGCCGGCTCGTGCCATCCGCGTTTCGGGCGGTCGACGCTCTGCCTTCGAGCTGGAGAAGTGTGGACTTGAGGCCGGCAAGCTCGCTCGCCGGGCCGACAATCTCTTTCCGCGTCGCCTCCAGCCGCTCGGTGTAGCCGCGCAACTGAAGCTCGAGGTTGCTCTTCGTCTCCTTCAGGCGCCGGTGCTCCTCGGCGAGCTCGCGGAACTTGGGGCCCCGTCCCACCCTCGACGTTACGCCGATCCCACGGGCCTCGGCTTCGGCTTCGGCGCCCTTGGCAATGATCTGCCGGTCCGTCTCGAAGATCTGCCGATTGAGCGTCTCGACGGTCGCGGTGAGCTGTTCGGCCTTTTGCTGCGACTGGCGGATCTGAGCGGTGAGCGCGGCTTCGCGTTTCGTCAGCTGAAGGCGCTCTTTCTCGACTTGCGACAGCTCCGCGTGCCGGCGGGCCGCGCGCTCTTGTTCGTCCTGCAGTCCCTTCTGCAGATGTCGATCGATCGCGGCCGGTGCGGCCTTCAGATCGGTCGCGAGCTGATCCAGCGTGCGCGCATAGCCCAGCCACGCGCCGCCGTTGAGCAAGGCCGTTCTCTGTTCGAGGCGCCGCTGCTCCGTCAGAGCGACGATATCGGTGACGAGGCTGCCAACCTCGCTTTGCGTTCTGAGGTCGGCCGCCCGGCGGCGCTCGCTCTCCGAGAAGATCGTCGAGAACAAGGAGTCGAACGAGAAGAAGACCGATGTCGCCATGCAAACCAGGAAGATAACCCAGAGGACAGCGTTTCTGACGATCACGCGGAACGACCGCAAATAGTCGTCGAGAGCGTCCCGGCCACCGGCGGCGAAGAACAGGGCGACGATGAGAGCCGCAAGTATCGCGAACCGAAGCTCGTGAACTTTCTCGCCCCAGGAGCCGAATGCGCCGAGGCCGCCCCGATCCTGACTGAAAACGTCGAAATAAATGAGAAGCAGCAGCCCGAGCGCCAGGAAAAGCAGAATGCCGATGCCGGTGCCCGCGATCACCTGGAGCCGGGCCGCGGGACCGCCCCCGCGTTTCAGCAGTTGCCGGACTTTTCCGGTTGCAAAGCTCTCGCCGATCAGCCAGGCGGCGATCAGCATCACGCCCTGGATGCCGAAGGTGATCATCAAGGAGAGCAGCGGCTCTTTCGTGAAGTTCCGCATGCCGTCCCAGGTCGTCCAGCCGGACGCGATCGACAGCACGACACCGGTCGAGCCGAGCAGAAGCAACCGCCAATTCGATACAACCGTCTGGAAACTCGGCGCGCTCATTACGAATTACTGCGAAAAAACTAAGGTCTGCACCCTACGCCTCCCAATCTATCGGCAGGCGTCAAGTTTATCAAAGGTATAAGTTGGTTCACCGGGGCCTTGGTAAATGCGCCGCGTGGCCCGATCGGCCGGCTCAATCACAATCTGAGGTGGTGGGGCGCCGCTGCGATGTCAAGTTGCAGCCGTCTCCGGGCTTTGATCAGGTCTTAGGATTTGCTTGGGGGCGCAGGCGGTAGCGTGTGTGGACTAGGCCGGAGCGA
>JAKSBI010000208.1 GCA_022361215.1 Hyphomicrobiales bacterium
GCTGCTGCCGGGCCGTGCGCAGGAGGGGCTGCGCCAGCATCAGGAGATCCTGCGCGCCATGCGTGCCGGCGAGGCGGAAGAGGCGGAACGGTTGAAGCGGACCAACATTCGCGATGCGCGGGAGTGGTTCCGGAACTACCGTAAGTATCTGATGTAGGGGGTGGCCGATGGATGCACGGACCGAGACGCCGGGCTCCGGCCCTCTTGCCGGCCTGCGCGCCGTCGAGCTGGGCTCGACCGTGGCCGGGCCCTTCTGCGCGCGTCTGCTGGCCGATTTCGGCGCGGACGTCATCAAGCTGGAGCAGATCGACGGCGATGCCGTGCGCTCCATGGGCAAGCGCAAGGACGGACGGTCGCTCTATGCCGCGTCGATCCTGCGCGGCAAGCGCATCGTCTCGCTCGATTTGCGCGCAGCCGAGGGACAGGCGCTGGCGCGCCGCTTCTGCGAGACGGCCGATATCCTGGTGGAGAATTTCAAGCCCGGTGCGCTGGAGCGCTGGGACCTCGGCTATGACGCCCTGTCGAAGGCCAATCCCGGCCTGGTCCTGGTGCGGATCAGCGGCTTCGGCCAGGACGGCCCCTACGCCCGCAAGCCCGGCTACGGCGTCGTTTGCGAGGCGGTCAGCGGATTGCGCGAGATCACCGGCGATCCGGACCGGCCGCCGCCACGGGTGGCGACGTCGCTGACGGACTACATCGCCGGCCTCTACGGAGCCTTCGGCGCCGTCATGGCCATCCTCGACCGTCACCGCACGGGCCGCGGCCAGGTCGTCGATACGGCCCTCTACGAAGGCTCTTTCAGTTTCATGGAGCCTCACATCCCGGCCTTTCAGCAGCTCGGGCACATCGCCCAGCGTGCCGGGCCGCGTCTGCCCGACAACACGCCGAACAATCTCTATCCGACGCGCGACGGCCGTCACATTCAGATCGTCGCCATCACCAACCGGCATTTTGGGCGTCTGCTGGAGGCGATGGGGCAGTCCGGCCTTGCCGACGATCCGAGGGTCTCGACGCCGGTTGCCCGCTCGGCCAACGCCGACGCGGTCGACGGCATGATCGCAGACTGGACCCGGGCGCACGATCTGACCGAGCTGGAGCGTCTGCTCGATGCTGCGGGCCTGCCCTCGGCGCGCATCTACACGGTGGCCGATATCTTCGCCGATCCGCATTTCCGCGATCGCGAAATGCTCGTTGACGTGGAGGATGAGACGCTCGGGACCGTCACGGTGCCCGGCATCGTGCCGAAGCTCTCCGCCAATCCGGGGGTCGTGCGTTGGGCCGGGCGCGGGAATGGGGACGACACGCGCGCGGTCCTTGCAAGCGAGCTTGGCTTAAGCGATGCGGAGATCGAAGACTTGGCCCGCGCGGGCGTCGTTGCGGGTCGCGGCCTTCCCGAAGCCGAGGCCGCCGACCGTGGAGCCGCCTGATGGGCCTGGAAGACGAGCTCAAGGCGCTCGAGGAGCGCGAGGCCCGCGCAAGGGCCATGGGCGGGCCGGACCGGCTCGCCAAGCGCGCGGCGGTCGGGCTTCTGGACGCGCGCTCGCGCATCGATGCGCTGATCGACCCGGGCACGTTCGTGGAGAGCGGGCTCCTGGGGGTCTCATCCGTCGTCGCGGAGGATCGCGAGACGACCCCCGCCGACGGCAAGGTGGCGGGTTTCGCCAAGGTGGGCGGCCGGCCGGTCGGCATCGTCTCCAACGACTTCACGGTGAAGGGCGCGTCGTCCAGCCTGACCAACATGAAGAAGATCGGTCATGTCAAACGCGCGGCCACCGAGCGCGGCTTCCCGCTCGTTTTCTTCGGCGAGTCTTCGGGTGCGCGCATGCCCGACAACATGGGCGCCCGGGGCATGGGCACGCTCTTGGGCAACGATCCCCAGCAATACGTGCGTGAGCGTGAGACGCCCTGGGCCTCGGCGGTGCTCGGGCAGTGCTTCGGCTCCTCGGCCTGGTACGCCTGCCTCTCGGACTTCACGGTCATGAGAAAGGGGGCGGTGATGGCCGTGGCCAGCCCCGGTCTGGCGTCGATGGCCGTCGGGCAGACCGTCGAGGCGGAGGAGCTTGGGGGCTGGAAGCTGCACGAGCGGATCACGGGCCTCGTCGACCGGGTGACCGAGACCGACGAGGAGGCTATCGCCGAGATCAAGCGGTTCCTCTCCTATATGCCGTCCCACTGCAACGAGCCGCCGCCGCGCGCGCCCGTGCCCGCCGGCAGCGGCGACAGGGTTGCCGACATCGCCCAGATCCTGCCCGAGAGCCGCAAGCGCGGCTAC
>JAKSBI010000238.1 GCA_022361215.1 Hyphomicrobiales bacterium
CCGGCCAAGACGCCCGTGCGCGACCATGGCAAGGCGGCCTTCATCGCCAGGATCGAGAAGGCCTTCGAGACCGACCCCTTCGACGATCCCGAAGAGGCCGTCTACGCCGTCTTCGCCCTGCTGAACAGCCGCATCTCGGAGGGCGAGGCCGAGGACGTCCGGGGATGCCTGC
Source organism: Hyphomicrobiales bacterium (assembly GCA_022361215.1). Taxonomy (GTDB): domain Bacteria; phylum Pseudomonadota; class Alphaproteobacteria; order Rhizobiales; family Methyloligellaceae; genus JAKSBI01. Next base: position 173 of record JAKSBI010000238.1, read on the forward strand.
CCAAGGCCCTGCGCGACCTTTGGCCGGACTAGGTCCTGTCTTTTTTCCCGAAACCGACATCCACTTTCGGGAGACATGCTCTAGGCGCGGAAAGCGACGGCGTGTCTCTCCACTTCCAGGGTCAGGACCTGTAGATTGACCGAAACAGTCGGATGGCGGCTGCGAGCCAGACCTGCCCTTGCTCGGATGCAGGGAAATGGCCGTGATATCTTCGAGTCGTAGGAACCGGGATCATGATCTATGCAATATGCGCCGCCATTATATTGGCTATCATCATTGCCTCTGTGGTTGCGGGGCAAAAATTCCCACCTGCTCGCCGCTTGCCCATGCAATGGGGCATCACCGGCAAGCCGACATGGTTTGCGCCTCGTACGGCCGCTCTCGCATTCACGCCCATTCTTACCATCATCGTTACAGGGGTTGTTTTGGCTGTTTCAGGAGCTGCACAGCCGATTGCGACGATAGTTGTCTCCGCATTTCTCGCGGGACACCTTCTGCACCTATGGCTGGTTTATCGGCATTTGATGCGGACCTAAAGCATGCCTCCCGAAAGCGGATACCGCTTTCGGGACAAAAGACAGGCCCTAGTGTGCCATCAGCAACGGCACCTTGGCTTCGCGGAGCATGGTGTCGGTCACGCCGCCGAAGATCCGCTCCCGCCAGCGCCAACGGCTGTAGGCGCCCATCACCAGGATGGTGCCCTCCTGCGCGGCGGCCTTGCGAACGAGCAGGTCGGCCACCCTGTCGCCTTCGCGCTGTAGCTGCTCGAACAGCACGCGCGGGGCATGCAGCTCGAGATAGGCGCGCATGCGCTCGCCGCTCAGTTGGGCCTCCTCGCCACCTTCGACCGTCACCAGCCGGACTTCGCGCGCCTGTTCGATGAAGGGCATTGCGCCCGCCACGGCGCGCGCCGCCTCCGCCTGGTCCTTCCAGGCAATGACGACACGCTCGCCAATCTTCGCCGGCAGCGGTTTCGAGGGTGCCACCAGCACCGGGCGACCGGACATGAAGAGCGCGCCCTCGCGCGCTTCCGACCAATAGTCGCCATGGTAATGCGCGCGATCTCCGACGACCGTCAGGTCCGCCGAGAAAGCATGACGCGCGGTCATGTCCGCCACGCCCGCCCCGGGCAGCACGAACGCCGTATCCACCTCCGGAAACCGGGTGGCCAGCGTCGCGAACGCGCTTTCGGCATCCTCGGCGGCCTCCCTGGCCCGCTTCTGCGCATAGTCCAGCAGGTCCTTGATCGCGAAGGCCGAGGTCGGAACGCCTCCGGGCGCGGTCGTCGCGGCGGCATCGGACTGCGGGAAGATGCCTTCCACCTGACCGCCGAACGCGCGCGCCAGGGTGAAGGCCAGTGCGGCCACGGGACTCAGATCGTCCCGGCCATGGACTGGCAGGAGGATGCGCTTGATGGACATTCGATCTCCGAAGCTGGTTGCCCTCCGTCAGGCCACGCACGTCCACGCGAAGGAACGCTTCGCGACCTGTCTCGTGCCGGACCGTGCCAAATGGCCAAGGGTCTCGACATGATCTGGCGCAAACGCGAGGGACACCGGCGGCAGGGTCTCACGCGAAGCAGCGCGACAGCCCGTCCCTGCAACATCGCGTCATTTCAGGAAGATGGGGCAGGCGCTGGCGGGTCATGCGCGCCGGAAATACGGACTATTCCTTCGCTATATCGAATTGAGGGGCGCGCTCCCCTTCCCGTCATTCCCGCTTTCGCGCACTGCTGTCCGGGATTTTCGGGGCGTGTCGATCTGCATGGCAGGCGCGGCCTTGGTTTCTTGCCTGCAATGTTGCGACCGGACAGCATTTCGGGTGGTCTGCTGGCCCTCGATTTTCGTCATGCCCGGACGTGATCCATAGCTGTCCGGTTTAGAAATTCAGAAATTCGATAACCTGTTGATAAAGCTTAGAAATCTTGGATTTCTGGCGCTCTGGACACGGGACTAACAAGTTGAGGCATTTCAATCACTTAACACGCTTAACCGGACAGCTATGGGTCAAGCCCGGCAATGACGACGGTTGGGTATGGGCGTCGC
>JAKSBI010000814.1 GCA_022361215.1 Hyphomicrobiales bacterium
TAGCTCGTCAGGCTCATAACCTGAAGGTCGCAGGTTCAAATCCTGCCCCCGCAACCATCGACAGCAGCACCCGCCCGTCCTCCGGATCGGCGGGTGTTTTCTTGCCTGCTGCCAGCGTCAGGATGCCGGCGAGATCGCCCTGCACGGTGGTGAGGCCGTTGCCTTCGTGGGTGACGTACTTCTTGACGGAAAACCGCCTTCCACGACACGCGGCCGTGCCTTCGTGGCGGGGCGCTCGCATGTTCGGCGGTCGACATACGGTTCGGCCGTCCCTTCAAGACCGGGCTCTCCGGGACGGCCTTCACGGTATCAGGCGGACCGCGCTCTCAGCTTGCGCGCTGCTTCGACCATGTTGACGAGGGCAGGGCGTACCTCGTCCCATTTGCGGGTCTTGAGGCCGCAATCCGGATTGACCCAGATCTGGTCCGGCGCCAGGCGCTCTTCGGCTTTGGCGAGCAGGGCCGCCATCTCGTCGACCGGCGGACAGCGTGGCGCGTGGATGTCGTAGACGCCCGGGCCGATCTCGTTCGGGTAGCGGTAGTCGGTGAAGGCGTCCAGCAGCTCCATTTTCGAGCGCGCCGTCTCGATGGAGATGACGTCGGCGTCCAGCGCGCCGATCGCTTCGATGATGTCGTTGAACTCCGAATAGCACATATGGGTGTGGATCTGGGTCGTATCGGTCACGCCAGACGAAGCGAGGTGGAAGCACGTGACCGCCCAGTCCAGATAGTGCGCCCAGTCGCCGCGCCGCAGGGGCAGGCCTTCGCGCAGTGCGGGCTCGTCGATCTGGATGATGCCGATGCCGGCCCGCTCCAGGTCGACCACCTCATCGCGCAGCGCCAGGGCGATCTGGCGGCAGGTATCCTCGCGTGGCTGGTCGTCGCGCACGAAGGACCACTGGAGCATGGTGACGGGCCCGGTGATCATGCCTTTCATCGGCTTGTCCGTCAGCGATTGGGCGTAGGCGGACCACTCGACGGTCATCGGCGCGGGCCGGGACACGTCGCCGAAGATGATCGGCGGGCGCACGTAGCGCGA
>JAKSBI010000871.1 GCA_022361215.1 Hyphomicrobiales bacterium
AGGCGATCAAGCGCCATGAGCAGGCCTCCCTGGCCGCGTCCGCGATGTGCCGGCGGAAGCTAAGCCGGCGCCTCGGCCTTCTTCGCCTTCACGAACTTCTTGATGACGCGGTCGCGTTTCAGGCGCGACAGATAGTCGATGAAAAGCACGCCGTTGAGGTGGTCGACCTCGTGCTGGATGACGGTCGACAGGATGTCGGTGCAGTCCATTTCCCGGGGCTTGCCGTCCCGGTCCAGGAACTGGACGGTGCAGGCCGCCGGCCGCTCCACCTCGGCGTAGAACTCGGGGATGGAGAGGCAGCCCTCCTCGTGCGGGCGCATCTCGTCGGACAGGCTCACGATCTCCGGGTTCACCAGGAACAGCGGATTGCGCTCCTCCTCTTCCCGGGCCGTGTCGACCACCACGATGCGCCGCGGCACGGCCACCTGCACGGCCGCGAGCCCGATGCCCGGCGCCTCGTACATGGCCTCCAGCATGTCGTCCATCAGCCGGCGCACGTCGTCGTCGACGCGCTCGACAGGCGCGCTGACCTCCCGCAGCAGCGGGTCCGGGATGGTGATGATCTCTCGTTTGGCCATGGCTGATTGTAACCGCGATTGCCGTGACATAGGCAATGGCGGAATGGAGGTCAATGCCGGCGGTCAGGAGGCTTCTTCGGTAGAGCGGGGCGGACGAGTCCCATCGGGCAAGGATGGGCTTCAGCCCGTGCATAACTCCTGGTGTTCACGATTCGATCTTTGCGCCCGGCCGAATCGCGCTATAGCTTCGGGCGTCATGACGACCACCCTTCAACTGGGCAGCCTGACCGTCGAGCCGATGACGCTCGCCTTGGCGCTCGGCGCCGTCGTGGCCGTGCTGCTGCTGGTGCTGCTGGTCATGGCCATCGCCTACTCCAGCAGTCGCGGCAAGGAGGCGGTGGCGCGGGCCTTCGAGTCCGAGGCGCTGAAGGCGGAGCTGGCCGAGCTCAAGGGCCGCATGCAGACCGTGGCCGAGATCAGCGTCACCCGCCAGTCGGAGCTCGGCCGCTCGCTCAACGAGCGGCTCGACCGGGTCGGCCACCGCCTGGGCCAGAACCTGGAGGAGAGCCGGCGCAAGACCAGCGAGAACCTGGCCAGGCTGAACGAGCGGCTGACCGTCATCGACGTAGCGCAGAAGAACATCACCGAGCTGTCCAGCAACGTGGTCACGCTGCAGGAGATCCTGGCCAACAAGCAGCAGCGCGGCGCCTTCGGCCAGGGCCGCATGGAGGCCATCGTCGCCGACGGCCTGCCGAAGGACGCCTACAGCTTCCAGGCCACGCTCTCCAACGGCCGCCGGCCCGACTGCGTCATCCACATGCCCAACACCGAGGCCGGCATCGTCATCGACGCCAAGTTCCCGCTGGAAGGCTTCGAGGCCTTCCGTACGGCGCAGACCGACGCGGAGCGCAAGACGGCGGCGCGGCAAGTGCGCCAGGACGTGGGCGTGCATGTGGACGCCATCGCCGAGCGCTACCTGCTGCCCGGCGAGACTCAGGACACCGGCATCATGTTCGTGCCGTCGGAGGCGATCTACGCCGACCTGCACGAGCATTTCCCCGACGTGCTGCAGAAGGCGCATCGCGCGCGCATCGTCATCGTCTCCCCCAACATGCTGATGCTGGCGGTGCAGACCATGCAGGCCGTGCTGAAGGACGTGAAGATGCGCGAGCAGGCCGGGCTGATCCAGCGCGAGGTCACGCTGCTGTCGGCGGACGTGAACCGGCTGCACGACCGGGTGCTGGACCTGCAGCGCCATTTCGGCCTCGCCAACAAGGACATCGAGAAGATCCTGACCTCGTCCGAGAAGATCTCCAGCCGCAGCCGCAAGATCGAGAATCTGGACTTCGAGCAGGACAGCCCCGCGGTTGTCGAGGCGAAGCCGAAGACCCAGCCCAATGGCGGCCGCTCCGAGCTGCCGGCGGGGGAATAGCGGTCAGTCGCCCCGCATAGCTCGTCATTCCTGCGAAAGCACTCAGGGTTTGGGGCGTCCGCGCTTGTGTTTGGCGCGTGGCAGAAAGCGGTGCCAGTACTCTTTCTGTGCACTGCGGCGATAGACGTATCGATAGATGGCTCGTGGCTGACGA
>JAKSBI010000557.1 GCA_022361215.1 Hyphomicrobiales bacterium
AGCGTGAAGGCGCCGACCAGCGTGCCCCAGAGATTGCCGACGCCGCCGAAGACCACCACCATGAAGCTGTCGATGATGTAGGCTTGGCCGAGATTGGGGCTGACATTGTCGATCTGGCTGAGCGCCACGCCGGCGATGCCCGCGATGCCCGAGCCGAGCCCGAAGGTGAGCGCGTCGACCCAGCCGGTGCGGATGCCCATGGCCGCGGCCATGCTCCGGTTCTGCGTGACGGCGCGCATCTGCAACCCGAAGCGCGTCATGCGCATGACCAGCAGCAGCAGACCGAGGACCATCAGCGCGAAGACGATGATCCAGACCCGGTTGTAGGTCAGCGTCAGGCCGCCCAGCTCGAAGGCGCCCGACATCCAGCTCGGATTGCCGACCTCCTGGTTGGTGGGCCCGAAGATCGTGCGCACGGTCTGCTGCAGCACCAGGCTCAAGCCCCAGGTGGCCAGCAGGGTCTCCAGCGGGCGCCCGTAGAGAAACCGGATGATGCCGCGCTCGACGCCGATGCCGACGGCGCCGGCGATCAAAAAGGCGAAGGGCAGCGCCACGAACAGCGAATAGTCGAAGAGATGCGGCGCCGAGGTGCGGATCAGCTCCTGCACCACGAAGGTGGTGTAGGCGCCGATCATCACCATCTCGCCATGGGCCATGTTGATCACGCCCATGACGCCGAAGGTGATGGCCAGCCCGATGGCCGCCAGCAGCAGCACCGAGCCGAGGCTGAGCCCATAGAACACGTTCTGCGCCGCGTTCCACATGGCCAGGCGCTGCTCGACCGCTGCGGCGGCGGCCGTCGCACCCTTGCCCACCGCGCCCGTGTCGCCGGCCGCCACCGCATTGAGCAGCGCCAGCGCCTCCCGGTCGCCGCGCGCGGCGATGACGTCCACGGCCGCGAGCTTGTCCGCCTCGCCCGCATCGCTGGAGAGCAGCGCCGCCGCCCGCGCCTGCTCCAGAAGGGCCTTGATCTTCGGGTCCCTCTCGCGCGCCAACGCCGCGTCGAGGGTCTTCAGCGCCTTGGCGTTCCGGCTCTTGAACACGGCCGCCGCCGCCGCGCGGCGCTGCGCCGGGTCGTCGCTGAGCAATGTCAGGCTGCCGAGCGCGGCCCGGATGGCGCGCCTCAGCCGGTTGTTGACGCGCACCTTCTTGAGCGCCTGGCTCGGCGCGGTGCCGGCGGCCTCGCCGGTGGCCGGCTCGGTCAGCGCGAAGCTCGCGCCCTCGCGCGCCACGATGAACAGGGCCTGGTCGGACTTTCGGGCGTAGAGGCGCCCGTCGAGCAGCGCTTCCAGGACCGGGACGGCGCGCGGCGCGCCGGTCACCGCAATGGCCTCGACGGCCTCGACCTTGGCGCCGAAGCTCCGCGCCCCCAGCTCCGGCACCAGCTCCGCCAGCGTCGCGGCCGGCGACGGCGCCGCCTGGCCGGCCAACGCCGCCAGAAGGGCCAGAAGGGCGAAAAGGGCGCGCCGGGGCTTCATGCTGCTCGGATCGATCTTGTCTTTCGCTGGTTGGGTGGCGGGGGGCCGGGCATGGCCCCCCGCCGGTCTCGAGCACTCAGGAGGAAGGGAGTGCCTTGGGAAAATCGCTTATCCGGTGTCGCCCTGACCGCCGCATTTGCCGGTCTTGACGTTGAAGTTCCCGCAGGAGAGCGGCTTGCGCCAATCGGAGATCAGGTCCTTCGACTTGGGCAGGAAGTCGGACCAGGCGTCGCCGACGACCGTGCCCGGCGTCTGCCAGACGATCTCGAACTGCCCGTCCTCCTGCACCTCGCCGATCAGCACCGGCTTGGTCAGGTGGTGGTTGGGCATCATGGCGGCGTAGCCGCCGGTCAGGTTCGGCACGACGATGCCGATCATGGCATCGGCCACCGCGTCCGGGTCCGTGGTGCCGGCCTTCTCGACCGCCTTCACCCACATGTTGAAGCCGATATAGTGCGCCTCCATCGGATCGTTGGTGACGCGCTTCTCGTCCTTGATGAACGCCCTCCACGCCTTCACGAACGCGGTGTTGATCTCGGCGTCGACGCTCTGGAAATAGTTCCAGGCGGCGAGATGTCCGACCAGCGGCTTGGTGTCGATGCCGGCCAGCTCCTCCTCGCCGACCGAGAAGGCGACGACCGGAATGTCCTCGGCCTTGATGCCCTGGTTGGCCAGCTCCTTGTAGAAGGGCACGTTGGCGTCGCCGTTGATGGTGGAGACCACGGCGGTCTTCTTGCCGGCGGCGGCGAACGTCTTGATCTGCGCGACGATCGTCTGCCAGTCGGAGTGCCCGAACGGCGTGTAGTTGATCATCATGTCCTCTTTCTTGACGCCCTTCGCCAAGAGGTAGGCTTCGAGGATCTTGTTGGTCGTGCGCGGATAGACGTAGTCGGTGCCGGCCAGCACCCAGCGCTGCACGCCTTCTTCCTTCATCAGGTAGTCGACGGCGGGGATCGCCTGCTGGTTGGGCGCGGCGCCCGTGTAGAAGACGTTCTTCGAGCTCTCCTCGCCCTCGTACTGGACCGGATAGAACAACAGGCTGTTCAGCTCCTCGAAGACCGGCAGCACGGACTTGCGCGAGACCGAGGTCCAGCAGCCGAAGACCGCCGCCACCTTCTCCTTGGAGATCAGCTCGCGCGCCTTCTCGGCGAAGAGCGGCCAGTTCGAGGCCGGATCGACCACCACCGCCTCGAGCTTCTTGCCCAGCAGGCCGCCCTTCTTGTTCTGCTCCTCGATGAGCATCAGCATGACGTCCTTCAGGGTGGTCTCGGAGATCGCCATGGTGCCCGAGAGGGAATGCAGAATGCCGACCTTGATGGTGTCGGCCGCCTGCGCGGCGCTCCCCCAGGCCAGCCCCGCGCCGACCACGGCAACGGCGGCGGCGCGCGCAAAGACGCCTTCCGTTTTGAACATAGACTCCTCCGAAAAAGGTTGTTTGCACCGCCTTAACCAAAGGCAATGGCTGTGCCAGTTCTCCGGAGGGCGTCGGCGCAGGACGATACACACCTGAAACAAAACGCTTTTTCGCCGAACCGAGCCCGACACGGCTGCTCGCCGCCAAGCGGCATGCCGGCCATCGGAGCCGAAACCGACGACAATCTGTGCAGCCGCCCACCGCCGCTGCATAGATTCTATGCATCTTTGAAATCTGCTCTCTTGTTAGGCAAATCGAGTCCGCTGAGCGACAACGGCACATCGCACGCGTGCTAAAGAGTTGGGCATCGGCGGCCCCGCCCTCCGGCAGACGGCGTTTGCGACCTCCAGGCCCTGGCACCACCCGCTTTCGCAGGAATGACGGGAGAGAAGCGGACGACTCTTATCTAGCTAAAAGGCACCCCGACCCGCCCGTTTTCAGCACATTCTTAACCAAGCCGCGCCACAGTGGAGGCCACCAGGGGATGGAACCCATGAGCTGGCTCTTCGCAGCAGTGGCCCTCACGCTCGGCGTGCTGATCTTCGCCTACCGGCCGCATATGCGCGCCACCATCCGCGAGATC
>JAKSBI010000056.1 GCA_022361215.1 Hyphomicrobiales bacterium
CGAGGCCCGGATTGCCGTAGCGGACGTTGCGCGAGAGGCTGCTCTTCAGGAGCGGCAGATCGCTCGAGATCAGCTTCACGCGGGCGTGCCAGTTCTCGGCCGAGGCCGCCGTCATGTCGCAGCCGTCGAGCGCGATCCCGGCCGGGCCTCCGTCGTCCTGCCACTGTGTGAGGCGCGCGATGGCGCAGAGCAGGCCGGATTTGCCCGACCCGCTGGGGCCCGTCAGGAGAGCGGTTTCGCCGGGCGCGAGAGCGGCGGTGAGCGGTTCGGCGACATGCGGCAGGCGGGCGCTGTCGAGCGTCAGCGCGGCCGGCCCCCTGCGCCGGCCCAAGGCACAGGCCGCGGGCTCGGACGGCGCGACGATCTTCGAGAAGGTGGCTTCGAGCTTCTGGCGCCCGATGCTGAAGGTTGCCCAGTACTCCAGCGCCAGCAGCACGTCGCGCAGCGGGCCCGATGCCAGTCCGATGAGGAACAGACCGGCGGCCACGGTGGCCAGCGAGAGCTCGTCCGGGCCGGCGAAGGCCGCCGCAGCCAGCGCGGCGGCCGACAGGGTGACCGGCATCACGGACTCCGACAGGGAGCGCATGAAGCCGCTGACATAGCTGCGTCGCACCAGAGCCCGACTCATGGTCTCGCTCTGCTGGCGCAGGCGCGCCCGTTCCTGCGGCAGGCGCCCGAAATGGCGCGTCAGGCCGCGTGCCGGGGCGAGCTCGCCCACATTGGCCGCCAGGCGCCCGCGCAGCCGGCGCACATTGCGGACGTGGATGCGAAAGACCAGGCTCGCCACGCCGCCGGCCACCAGCAGCGTGCCGAGCACCGCCGCGGTCACGGCCGCCAGCGTCGGGCTCAGCATGGCGAGCGCGGCGATGGCGCCGGCGACGGAGAAGCTGGCCACCGTCAGCTTGGCGACACCGCGGCTGACCCAGTTCTTCAGGGAGGTCAGGTCCGTGATCATGCGGGTCATGATCACGCCGTAGCGCACATTCGGGCCGCCCCGCACCGGCAGGTCGCCGAGGGCCTTGAACAGCCGGGAGCGGCAGGAGGTGATGTAGAGCTGGCCCAGCCGCTCGGCCTGGCCGCGCTCGAAGGTGCGCAGCACGATGATGCCGAGGGCCGCTGCCAGCAGTCCGCCGATGACGAGCGGCGGCAGGCCGTCGACCGAGGCGCCCGCCGCGAGGCCGTGGCTCAGGAGCAGCGAGGCTCCGATCGCCACGGCGGCCTGGCAGAGGCCGTTCAGGGCGAGCGAAAGCAGAAGCTTCCGCCGCCCGGCGCCGAATATGCGAGGGAGGGTCACGATGCCCGCGTGCACGCGTCGCGGCGGAGCAGCATGGCATCCGCGGTCGGCCCGTCCGCCAGCTCCGACAGGGTGTAGACCGGCAGGTCGGTCGCGTGCTGCGCCTCGCGGGCGGCCAGCTTGGACGCCGTCATCTGTCCCGCAAGGCCCAGCAGCCGGTAGCCGTTGGTGCGCAGCCACTCCGCGCCCGTCACGGCGCCCATGGCGTCGTAGGCGGTGAACAGGGCGCCGAAGACGCGCAGCCGGAACGAGTTGGAGGCGAGCAGGGCCGCCGTCTCGGGCTGCAGCAGCCCGTCGGCGACTTCGAGCACGGCAACCTCGCACCCCTCGAAGGCGAGATGGTCGATCAGGTTGTGCGCCATGGCTTCCAGCTCCGGCGCCGGCACCTTGAAGGTGCTGGCATAGCCGCCATCGGTGAAATCCAGCACGGTATCGGCGCCGGAATCGACCATCAGCCAGGGATCGGGGCCCGAGCCCGTGCCGGTGATCTTGGCGGCGCCGACCCGGTAGCCGACTTGCGAGAAGCCGCGCACCAGCGCGGCGGCGGAGGCGGTCTTGCCGGCGTTCATGCTGGTGCCGGCGACGAGCACGACCTTGATCGGCAGACGCTTGTCGATCCTGGCCAGCGCATAGTCCGAGACGTTCAGCGGCTTGCCGTTCTCGCCGCAGACCGCGCCCAGAGGCTGAAGCCTGGTCGCCGGCTTCTTGCTGGCGTGGCGCGAGATCTCGCAGGAGGCCAGGCCGCCGCCCGCCACCAGGTCCGTCGGCCAGACGCCGTCCTGCAGCTCGGCTTCGAACTGGTCGGGGGCATAGCGGCTGCCGCAGCAGACGATGATCTCATTGCCTGGAAAGAGCGATGCCCTGCGGCCGTCGGGCAATTCGATGCGGGCGTGCTGGCCGATGGCCTCGACACGCGCCAGCATGAGATCGCCCGGGGAGGGGGCCCAGTCGCAGACCTTGAGCCTGGTCATGTCCTTGGCCGCGACACGGCGCGTCGTGAACGATCTTTTGGCTTTGGAGACACGCGCCTTATCGAGCGTATGGTAGGCTGGGGACGACATTACAGGTCCTCACTGATCGGTTTTCGTTGACACGAGATGGACCTAGAACGGGCGATGGCCGGTCGTTATTTCCTCATCGGTTTCTTTTTTTCGCCGGCGCGAATTCCGGGAATAAATCGGCGGCTCGGCCGTTGTCGGGGGATTGCAGGTCTTAAGAAGCCCAGGCCGGCTCAGAGCAGGAGGGTGCTCAGGATGTACCGACCGATGGCGTCGTCGTTTCGAAACGCGGTTCTCTTGTCGCGCCTGCGCGGCCTGCTGTGTCGGGTCGCGGTGGCGGTTCTGCTCGTCATGCTCGCGCTTCCGCTCGATATGGCGCTTCTGGGCGCCAAGAAACCCGGCGAGGATGTGAGCTTTCTCGTCGGTTTCGCCCTGGCCGACGACGATGACGATGATGACGACGACGACGATGATGACGACGATGACGATGATGACGACGACGACGACGATGATGACGACGATGACGCGCGCTTCCTCCGGAGC
>JAKSBI010000536.1 GCA_022361215.1 Hyphomicrobiales bacterium
GCCCAAGGCCGAAAAGGCTGCAAAGGTGGAGGCGAAGCCCGAGACGGAGCAAGCGCCCGCCATCGTCAAGCGCCAGATCGCGGTCGAGCCGCCCAAGACGGACGAGCCGGAAAAGGTCGCGGCCGCCGAGGTCAAGCCCGAAAAGACGGCCGAGGCCCCCGAGACGGCGGAAGAGAAGGCGGCGCCGGCGGTGAAGAAACGGCAGATCGTCGTCGAGCCGACCGAGGCCAACGCCGAGAAAGCCGACGAGACGGCCGAGACCGCGGCCAAGGAAGAGAAGGCCGATCCGGTCGTCACCGGCGCGACGCCCGCCAAAAAGGAGGCAAAAGCCGAGCCGGTGAAGGTGGCAAAGGCGGAAGCCGAGGAACAGCCGGCGGAAAAGGTCGAGGAGGCCGAGACGGCGGACGCGATCGACGAGAAGGCGCTCGTCCTGGCCCTGCAGACGGAGCTGGAGCGCGTCGGCTGCAGCCCCGGCAAGCTGGACGGCCTCTGGGGCCGCCGGTCGCGCGCCGCGCTCGAGGCCTTCGCCCACCACGGCAAAATCAAGCTGAAGAGCGCCGCGCCCACCGCCGAGACGCTGGATCTGGTGAAAGGCAAAGCCAAGCGGATCTGCCCCGTGTCCTGCGGCGCCGGCGAGATCTATCACCGCGGCACATGCGTGGCCTATGACTGCCCGCCCGGAGCCCGCTACGCGGCCGACGGCGGCTGCGTCCCCTACGGCTACTCCACCCGGCGGCGCTATTCGCCCGGATATGGCGGCTATCGGCGCGGCTACGGCTACCCGCGCGACCACTATCGCGGCCGCGGCGGCTATGGAGCCGGCGGCTACGGCGGAGGCTACCGCTACTGATCGCGGGGGCGGCGCTCGGCCAAGCGAGGTACGCAGGTCAGCCCGACGACCGTGTGCCGCCCTCCGATGCCTGCTCGACGGCATTCAATAGCTGCCTCGCCAGCATGCCTTCGAGAAGCTGCTCCATGACCGTGAGGTCGACCGTGCCCTGCGCCCAGGCCGTGTCGGCCGCCTCCAGAGCGTCGTAGTACGGCCGCTTGTCGTCTGCGATCTGATCGGGGATGGTTGGCGTTCCAGCCAGAAGCCCGTCAAGCCTGATATTCAGCACCACATACATGACGGCCCGCGAGGTGCGCCCGTTGCCATCCGCAAACGGGTGTATCCAATTCAACCGCCACTGCACATAGGCCGCGAGATGAATGGCGCTCGCCGCATCCCAGTTCTCGGCCACATAGTCGCAAAGCTGAGCCACCAATTCCGGAACCAGGAAATGCTCCGGCGGCCGATGCCTGCTCTTTGCGATCGTGACGGGGGTATTGCGATAGGTTCCCGCAAACGTGTCGATCCCCTCTAATGCGGCATGATGGAGCTGCAAGATGGGGCGCGGTGCCAGCGCAAAGGGCCGTTCCCGGTCGTGAATATGCTCGCGGATGATGTCCGTCGCCAAATAGAACTGGCGGATGCCGTTCTCGGCTTCGCGGCGCGCCTTCTCATCGGGATCGGTGATCAGGTGCCGGTGCTGCGCAATGCTGTGACGGTCGCCCGACACGCGACCTCACTTGCCCTCGTCGACCTTAAGCCTCTCCGACGCCTCGATCTTTGCATCGGCCTCCGCAACGAGCTTCCGCGTGATGCGCTCGTTCTCGATGTGCGTGTTGCCGTAGACGAAGCTTTGGCGTTGCGCGCGCGCCGCGTCCGGCGTCATCTCTATGCGACGCGCCTTCTCAACCAGCTTGTCCAGCTCTTTTGCCATTATCGCAACTCCTCGAATCCTGGTCAGCTTAGCCCTCTTGGGCCATCGCGAACACCTTTTGCCGGGCCCTGATCGCTGCTGCCGGCCGCTCAAGCCGGCTTGGGCACCGGCTCAGGTCCCGCCCCGCCTCATCCGGATAAGGCGTTTGGCATAGTGGGCGGCGTCCTCGGCCGTGCGCATGGCGTGGTAGCGGAGCGTCTCGGCGGGAGCGCGGCGCCAGGTCTTGAAGCCGGCGCGGGAGCGGCGCACGGTCTGCATCGGGTAGAGCGGACCGAAGACCGCCGAGAGCCGGTCGCGCCACCAGTCGTGCGGGCGCAGCGTCACATGGGCGTTGCGGCCGTCGGGCAGCACGGCGCTCGCCGGCTTGGTGTCGACGATGATGATGGCGTCGCGGCAGGCGGCGCGCATCTCGGCCAGCACCGTATCCAGATCGCTCTCCTCGATGTGCTCCAGCACGTCGATGTTGAGCAGGAGGTCGACCGTAGCCTCGGGCTTGGCGGCATAGTCCGGGATTGCCGGGTCGTAGCGGTAGAGCTCCACCGGGTAGCCCAGATCCAGCTCGTCCAGGAGCCGGCTCTGGCCGCAGCCGTAGTCCAGGATCGAGCGCGGCCGGCGCAGCTTGATCTCGGGCCTCAGGAACCGCAGGTTCTTGACCGAGGTCGCGCCGTAGACGCGACGCGCATGCATCTGCGCATATTGCGCGATCAGCTCCGGATCACCGACCATCTGAGCCCTGCCTCAAGCCGTCACCGCGGCTTGGCCCGCGCCCGCCAGCTCGGCCTCGCGCTGCGCCATCGGCTTCTTGGCCTGCAGCAGCGTGCGCATGCAGAGCGTCGCCAGAGTCTCGATCGTCAAAAGCTGTTCCATGACCGCCCTCCTCCAAGCCGTCGATGGGACCAGCCCGTCTCTAGCGCTTTCGCGGCGTGGAGGGAAGCGCGCTCGTTCTGTCGGCCCCCTGTTTCAAACCCACGTGTGGACGGGCGGCTTTTTGTCTCAGCCGCCACGCGGCAAAGCCTGCCGGATGCCGGCAGCCGGCCTCTTGAAGCAGCCGAATCGCGGCCGGCAGGCTGTAAAGCGACAGCATACGCGCAAGAGACGACGTGGCGAGATCGCCTCGAATCGGCGCGAAATGGGCCCACTTCAGCCGCGAAAGCGGGCGAATTAACCGATTAACCTCGGAAACCGTAACCACTTTCCGCGAATATGGAGGCAATGCCAAAATACGGCCAAAGAGTGGTGGGCCCGGCAGGACTCGAACCTGCAACCAGACGGTTATGAGCCGTCGGCTCTAACCAATTGAGCTACGGGCCCCCATGTTTGGTATCGCGGGCTCCTATATCAGAATTCGTCCGACGGGCGAAGGAATCGCAGGGAGCCGTGGACCGTTGAAGAGACAATCGCAGACCTGGAGCCAAAGCGTTGACCGCAGTTGCGTCATTGAGGCTTAAGCCGATGTTTCGTACCCCGTTTCTCCTGATCCCGATCCTCGGCCTGCTGCTGGCCGGCCCGGATACCGGCGCCCACGCCGCCCCCGGCGACAAGGGCGGCGGCGAGCGCACCATCAGCCTCGCCGGCACCGGCGTCGCCAAGGCGCGCCCGGATACGGCGCACATCTCCACCGGCGTCATCAGCGAGGGGCCGACCGCCCACGAGGCGCTGGAGAAGAACAGCGCCGCCATGTCCGAGGTGGTGGCGGAGCTGAAGGCCCAGGGGCTGGAGCCGAAGCACATCCAGACCACCAACTTCGCCGTGCATCCGCGCTATCAGCATTTCAAGGACGGCAAGCCCTCGGCCATTATCGGCTACCGCGTCGTCAACTCGGTCCGCATCAAGGTGCGCGACCTCGAGAAGCTCGGCGCCATCGTGGACAAGGTCGTGGCGCTCGGCTCCAACCAGATCGGCGGCATCGCCTTCAGCGTCGAAGATCCGGCGCCGCTCAAGGACCAGGCGCGCAAGCTGGCCATGGCCAACGCCATCCGCAAGGCCAAGCTCTACGCCGAGGCGGCGGGCGCCACCCTCGGCAAGGTGCTGAAGATCAGCGAGGGCGTCACCCAGCGGCCGCCCCGGCCGGTGTTCGCCAGGGCCGCCGTCGAGGCCAAGGCCGCCACGCCCATCGAGCCCGGCCAGCAGATGCTGCAGGTGCGGGTCGACGTGACGTGGCAGTTGCAATAGGGCGCTGGAACAACACGCCGGAGCGGCAGAACCGCAAAACGGCCCGAGGGATGTGCGCCCCGGGCCGTTTTCTTGCGGACTTACGCGGCTTGCTGAGCGAGAGCCGGCTCCGGCTTGTGCAGTCCCACGACGATCAGGACGGCC
>JAKSBI010000027.1 GCA_022361215.1 Hyphomicrobiales bacterium
ACGGGCGCGGCTGCGGGTTTCTTCTCCTCGGCCACGATCTGCCGCTCGCCGGCGTCCTCGGCCGGCGTCTTGGCTTTCTCCGCCTTGTCGGGCTCGACGGGTTGGATGGTCTTGACCGCGCGGGTGCTCGCCTGCGCGATCCTGTCGTAAGCCGACGCCGGGAGCTTGCCCGCCGTCGCTTTGTATTCCTCGGCAATGACGCTGGTTAGGGTCAGCGCGCCACCGAATGCGCCCGCCACCATGGCGGTCGTCAGTGATCTGGTTAATACAACCCAGCGCGAATTCATCTCTACCTCCCCTGGATGGAGTTTGGCGTACTGCCCGCCTCAATAAAGGACGCCAACTGAACGTCACATGAACGGTGCGTTCAGCGTTTTTTACCAAGGCGGTCGGGCCAACAGTTCCAACTACACTCCACGGAATTCAGAACGTCCTGTCTCCGCGAACCTCATATGTGCGCCATCGCCTCTGCGATCGGCATACGCTTCAGTGCCCTCCCGAATTACAACCCGGATCGTTGCCCCTCCGTCTAGCTCCCCGTGTAGACGTCGAGCACACCGACCTGGAACTTCTGCGATGTCAGCACCTGCTCCAGCACCGTCCGCAAGGCGCCCGCCTTCGCGGCCGAACTCATGGCGGCCAGCGCCGCATGCAGGTCGCTCAGAATCTCTTCGGAGAAGATCGCCACCACGTGCTCCGCGCCATAGGGCGGGTCCTGCACGCGGAACCTCTCGCGCCAGGAGGCGCCGCGCCAGTCCTTGGCGTCCTCGCCGGGATTGCGCGGGTCCGGAATGAAGAACTCGACGCGGCCGTCCGGCGGCAGGTTGAAGACCGTCATGTGGGCATAGCGCGCGCCGCTGGCCTCGATCTGGACGATCTCGCCCTTGGCATAGCGCTGATTGCCGTTGGGCAGCGATACGGTCACCGGATCGGCCGCGGCGCGCCGTTTCAGCCATTTCAGCGCGGCCCATTTGGTCAGCACCGGGCCGATCTCGTCGGCGCCGACATTCTCCGCCACCACGCCGCCGATCTTGTGCTCGACCTTGCCGCTGGCGACGTACCAGATCAGGTCGGCCTCGGACTTGTCGGAGACGAACGCGACGGCAGGCTGCGCCTTCGCTTGCACCGCGCCGTCGATGGCCACGCGGAGCGTGTCGTCCGTCGCGCTCGCATCGGTTTCGGGCGCTGTCTGCGGCGTCTCGGGCGCCGCGATGCTACGCACCGCGAAGAGCGACACGGAGCGCGGCCGGAGCGGCGCCACCTGGGGCGTCTGCTGGCTCTCCACATGGGCGTGCACGGCCGGCACCACGAAGCCCAGCAACTCGAGCTGGGTGACGTCGCCGTTGCCGTCCTTGTCCGCCTTGCCTTCCAGCGCGCGGGCGAAGGCCCAGCTCAGCGCGCCGCGCTGCTCGCCGCTGATCTCGACCTCGGGCGTCAGCTTGTCCTCGGAGGTGGCGCCGACAAAGGTCACCGACTTGAAGTCGGTCTCCTTCAGCTTGGCGACCTCCGGCGGCGGGAACTCGAGCTGATCGTCGGTGATGGCCCCGAACTGCCCGTTGCGGAACTTGACCGTCTCGGCCCGGGCGCTGCGATGCATAGTGCCCGAATGGCAGGAGTCGGCCACGAACACGACGCGGATGCCGCGGTCGTCGGCCTCTTTCAGCCAGGCCGAGATCTCGTCATCGACGATGCGCTCCTTGGTGCCCTCGCCTTTCGGCCGATAGCCCGCGAGCAGGAAATTCTCGTTCTTGCCGTCGGCCTCGTCGTTGCGGCCGGCGGGCTCGGGCTCCTGGCTGCCGTGCCCGGCATAGGTGAAGACGATGGTGTCGCCGGCTTGCGCGGCCCCGACCAGCTCGGTCCAGGCCCGCTCGATGTTCGCCTTGGTGGCGTCCTTGTCGAACAGGGCGATGACGGTCTTGGCACCCGCCTTGTCGAGGGCGCCGGCGATGTCCCGGGCATCGTTGACCGCGCCGTCCAGATCGTTCTGCGTGCCGATATAGTCGTTGATGCCAACGACCAGGCCGTAGATCTCCGCCGCCTTGGCCTGGGGGCCGAGGCCGGCCGCGAACATGACGGCGCCGGCCGCAAGGCCCGTGCGCAGGCCCGCAAGCAGCGCGCCCCTGGGTTTCTCCTGCCCTCGGCTCATGCGAGATACTCCTCCATCGCGGCCGCCGCGCTCGGGCGCCGGCCTAATAGGTCTCGCCCCCGGCCTTCTTCTTGGGCGCGCGGCCGGCAATGGCCGGCAGCGACTTGAGATAGGCGGCGATCGCGGCGCGATCGGCCTTGGTGAGCTCCGCCATGTTCTCCTGCACCTTCGTCATGGTGCCGCCGAAGGCGTCGAAAGACGGCGTGAACCCGCTCTCCAGCGAATAGGCGATATCCTCCTCGCTCCAGCTTGCGATACCGTTCTTGTGCGGCGTGATATTGGGTATATAGCCCTCGCCTTCCGGATTGGGACCCCCGGAGAACTTCGCGGACTGCACGACGCCGCCCAGGACGTTGCGCGGGGAGTGGCATTCGCCGCAATGGGCCGGCCCCTCCACCAGATAGCCGCCGCGGTTGATCTTCTCGCTCTTGCCCGGGTCGGGCTGGAACTGCTTGCCGTCCAGGAACAGGAGCTTCCAGAGGCCGAGGCCGCGCCGCAGACGGAACGGCAGGGCAAGGTCGTGGTCGGGCACCTCTGAGCGGATGGGCTTCAGCGTGTCGATGAAGGCCTTCAGGTCGAGCACGTCCTCGTAGCGCATGCGCTGGTAGGAGGTGAACGGGAAGGCCGGATAGTAGTGGGCGCCGCTCGGCGAGACGCCGCGCATCATGGCGTTGACGAACTGGAGGTCGGTCCAGCCGCCGATGCCCGTCTCCTTGTCCGGCGAGATGTTGGGCACGTAGAAGGTCCCGAACGGCGTCTTCAGGCAGCGGCCGCCGGCCAGGTTCAGCTTGTCCTCGGTCTTCAGGTCCGCACAGTCCTGCGAGGCCGGCGGGGCGTGGCACGAGGCGCAGCCCCCGGCGAAATACATGTAGCGGCCGTTCTCGACATCGGGCGTGTGCTTGGGAAGGGCCGAGGCTTCCAGCGTTCTCGGAGCCGTCAGGACATAAAAAACGACCGCGCCGAGCACAGCCAACAGAACGAGCGCCCACAGCAGGCGTCTCATGCGACCCTCCCCTGGTTGCAGCGGCCCGGCGAAAGCCCCCTCGCCGGGCCGGTCTTCAGATGGCGACTATTGCTTTTTGATGCGGTAGTCCTGGTGACAGCTCTTGCAGTTCTTCACCAGGGCGCCGAAGGCGGCCTTGAACGCGCCCTCGCCCTGCTTGGCGGCTTCCGCCGCAGCGGTGCTGTCCGTCTTCAGCTGGGCGACGGCCTTCTTGAAGCCGTCCATGTCCGACCAGATCTTCGGGGACGCCTCGGTATCGGGATTGCTCTTCATGTCCGTCCCCTCGGGGAAGAGCGTGATGTACTTGTCCGGGACGGCGGCAATCGCCATCATGGCGTCGGCGGCCTTGCCGCCGTCGAAGGGCTGCTGGCCCTTCACCATCTGCGCCGCGAGCTTGGTCGACTTGCCGACCGTCTTCATCAGCTCCTTGCGCTCCTTGACGGCGTCGCCGGCAAAGGCAACGCCCGCGCCGATGGCCAGCGCACTCACAACCACGACGAACTTGCTGATTCCTGTCATTGGTTACTCCCCAACCAGTTCCTGTCAGACGTTGGCCCCCAGACCCTTAAATGGCTATTCAAGACGCGGATTGAAGCCCATTCCCGATTTTCTGACAACGGTATTTGTCACGGGCAAGACAGCGGGGCCCAGCCCAAAAACTCCAGGTTCTTCGGGCCTTTGGCCCCACGGGCCGGCGGTGCTACTTCGAGTCCATGGTGAAGACGCCGTCCCAGTCGGGCGGCGGCGGCGTGCGCCGGAAGCCGCGGATGCGGGTGTCGTAGACGTCGTAGAGCGCAGCCAGGCCGAAGCCGTTCTGCCGCTCGCGGCAGGCCTGCAGGATCCGCTGCGCCCGCTCCCAGTCCTGCCCGCGATAGGCGGCGCGCATCTCGCCGAAGGCGTCCTTCAGCCATTTATAGCCGTGCGCGTCGATACGGTCGTAGCGCCCCAGGATCGTGTAGATGTCCTCGGGCTCGGCCTTGCCTTTCACGCGGATCGAATCGAGGCCCAGCACGCAGAAGCGATCGCCGACCGCCTCCGCCGTGCTCGACCCGACGATGATGGTGACGCCATAGGCCTTCGACTGGCCTTCGAGCCGGGAGGCCAGGTTGACGCAGTCGCCGAGCACCGAATAGTCGAAGCGCAGCTCGGAGCCCATATTGCCGACCACGCATTCGCCGGTGTTGATGCCGACGCCAACGTCGAGCGGGATGTAGGTCTCGCCGGAGACCGCGGCCTCGCTCTGGCGCTCGACATTGAGGCGCTCCAGGCGCTCGACCATGGCCAGCGCCGCGTCGCAGGCGCGCGCCTGGTGCTCGTCGTCGTCGAGCGGGGCGTTCCAGAAGGCCATGATGTTGTCGCCCATATATTTGTCGATGGTGCCCCTGTGCTCCATGATGGCGTCCGAGAGCGGCGTCAGGAACCGGTTCATCAGCATGGTGAGGCCCTGCGGGTTCCGCTTGTACTGCTCGGAGATGGAGGTGAACTCGCGCACGTCGCTGAACAGGATGGTCATCTGCTTGGTCTCGCCGCCGAGCGCCAGCCTGTCGGGATTGTCGGCGAGCTGCTCGACCAGCGCCGGCGAGATGTACTGGCCGAAGGCGTCGCGGATCTGCTGGCGCTGCGCCTCCTCGCGCAGGTAGTTGACGAAGACCAGCACCAGGAAAACCACGAAGCTGGAGGCCAGCGGATAGGCGGCGTCGAACAGGATGCCCTGGCGCGTGAACAGCAGCCACGACACGCTGCCGACGATCAGCGCCAGCGACAGGCCGAGCGCGAAGACGCGGAGCGCACCGAGAATCGGGATCAGCACGATGGTGGCGATGCCGACGACGAAGGCCAGCGAGACCTCGGCGCCGACCAGATAGCCGGGCCGGTCGAGCGTCGACTTGGCCAGGATGTTCTCCAGAAGTTGCGCATGGATCTCGACGCCCGGCAGCGTCGGATCGAGCGGCGTCGCCCGCAGGTCGAACAGGCCCGTGGCCGAGGTTCCGACCAGGACCAGCTTGTTCGCGAGCTTCCCGGCGGGGACGGTGCCGTCGATGACGTCCTTGGCGGACACGTAGCGCTGGGGGTCGTGCGGCGAGTAGTGGATCCAGAGCTTGCCGTTGCCGTCCGTGGGGACCTCCACCCCCGCCACCACGATGCTGCGCACGCCATTGGCATCGCTCTTGATCAGGAACGCGCCCTGGCCCGTGGCCACGCGTAGCAGCTCGGTGGTCAGGGACGGCACGACCCGGTCGTCGGCGACCAGCACGGTCGGCACCCGGCGCACCACGCCGTCGGCATCCGGGCGGATGCTGAACATGCCGCGCCCCTTGGCCGCCCGCTCCAGCTCGGCGATGTTCGGCAGGAGCTCGGGGAAGGTCAGCAGATAGGGCCGCGGATCGCCGCCGACGGTGGCGTAGCCGGCCCGCGGCACCGGGTCCTTGCGCAGCTTCAGGCCGCGGGGGTTGTAGGCCGACTGGCCCAGCACCACCCGCGATCGCTTCAGCGCCTCGGCCAGGATGGTGTCGTGACTGGGCGCCTTGCGCATCTCGTTGCGCGCCGCCTCGCTGAGCTCCGGCAGGGCCTCGGCGATCAGATGCGGCGAGGTGCGGTCCGGCTCGGCGAAAACGATGTCGAAGGCGAGCGCGACCGCGCCCTTGGCCATGACCTCGTCGACCAGCTTGGCCATCAGCGTGCGCGGCCAGGGCCACTGCCCCAGCGCCTCGAGGCTCGGCTCGTCGATGTCGACGATCACGACCGGGCGCTGGGTCACCGTGCGGGGCTTGAGAAGCTGATAGAGATCGAAGCTCTTCAGGCGCAGCAGCTCCAGCGGCACCGGATCCCAGGCCCGCAGCATCACGAACCCGAAGAGCACCGTGAGCGCGATGGCGCGGCCCCAGCCGAAACGCTGCGCGATCCCCTTGAAGCGGTTGTAGATCCACCCAAACATGCCCCAGCCTCAGGCGGCGCCCACGAGCGCGGCGGCCGTCAGCCTCGCAGGCCCGGCCATCCGCCTAGAGCATGTCGCGATCATTCTGATTCGCGCCATTGCTCTAGCTCTTTGTTGAAGCATGTCTTTCTTCCCGAAACCGGCATCCACTTTCGGGAGACATGCTTTAGGGACCATAGCAAAGCTAAGGGTGTCCTCGAAAGCGCCGGTGCCGCGTGGGGCCACGCCTCCGGAGCGCTCGGATGACCGTGAAAGTGTCTGCTGTCGCGCCGTGCGCCGGGAACGGCCTCAGAGGACCGCCGTCTCCGTGGCTCCGGCGCCATCGTCGACAACGACGGTGATCGACCCCAGCGAGGGCGGCGCACCGTCGGACGTCTCGATCCTGGCCACCTCGCTGAAGTTGCTTGCATCACCGGTGCCGTTGGGATCCACGGACAGCACGCCCGTGGCCGGGTCGTAGCTGAGGAACTTGGCGAGCTGGGCCGGCTCGATATTGCCCAGATTGGCGAGATCGAAGAGCCCTGTCACATCGATCACGTCGCCTTCGCTCTGGTCGTAGTCGGCGATCAGGTCGGTGAGGGAGGTGTCCGACAGCACGAAGGTGTCCGCCCCCTCGCCGCCGATGAGGGTGTCTTCGCCGAGGCCGCCGGCAAGGATATCGTCGCCCTCGCCGCCGTCCAGAACGTCGTCGCCCTCGCCGCCGATCAGCACGTCGTCGCCGGCGCCGCCGAGGAGCGTGTCGTCGCCCTCGCCACCGATCAGCACGTCGTTGCCGGCGCCGCCGATCAGGACATCGTCGCCCTCGCCGCCGACGAGGATATCGTCGCCTGCGCCGGCATCGAGCGTGTCGGCGCCGAGGCCGCCGTCGAGGCTGTCGTTGTCGGCCGTGCCCGCGATCGTGTTGTCCGTGTCGTCACCGACGGTCGAGACGCCGATCTCGCCGTCGCTGACATTCACGAAGACGGTCTCGCTGACCACGTTGCCGTCGGTGTCGACGATCTCGTAGGTGAGCTTGTCGATGCCCTCGAAGCCGGCGTCGGATGCGTAGGTCACGGTCTGGTCGGGATTGACCCTCGCGCCGCCATGGTCCGGAGCGTCGGTGATGGTGACCTGGGCCGCCCTGGCCGCGCCGCCGCTGGAGGTGTCGATGACGACCGCCGCGCCCACGGCGGCGGCGATGGCATCGACGTCGGCGGACCGACGCAGCTCGGACAGCCTCACGGCCGTGAAGGTGCGGATGCCGTTGCTGTCGGTGATGAAGGCGCTCTGCTGGACCGGCAGCGGAGGCTCGCCGGTATCGAACCTTACGACCGGGGGCTGAGGCTCGACCGGCTCGGGCACGTCGATCACGTCGACCGTCAGCGTCCGGGTTGAGGTGTCGCCGTCGCCATCGGCGATGGTGTAGGCGAACTGCTCCTGCTCGTCGCCATCGACCTGCGGCGGGACGTATGTGAAGTCGCCCGCGGCGTTATCGCCGTTGTTGGCGAAGTGGAACGTCAGGTCGCCGCCGAGCGCCGTCGTGACCTCCAGCGTGCTGCCCGCGATGGGCGAACCGCCATCGTCCCGCGTGATCTCGCCCGCGCCCTCGTTCGCATTGGGATCGAAGCTGAACGTCACGCCGTCGATGATGATGGAGACGATGCCGCCGGGCCCGTCGGCGCCGAACGCGTCGGCGCCCTGGCCGTTGTCGGTCAGCACATTTCCGCTGACGCTGCTGGGCAGCGTGTCGTTGAACGTCTCGTTCAGGTCGTCGGCCGAGTCGAGGACGATGACGTTGTTCGTCTGATCCGGAACGTTCGGGAACGCCACGTCCTGCAGATCCTCATCGTCGACGCCGGTGCCGATGCCGATACCGAAGGAATTGTCGATCTCGTTGCTTTGCAGGAAGGATTCCCAGGCGTCGACCTCGGCATCGCTCAACGGCTGATTGGGCACACCGTCGGAGATGAAATAGACGTTGTTGACGTCGGCAGCGTTCGGCGCGTCCGGATAGGCATTCTGGGCCGCCGCGATGGCGTCCTGGTAGTTGGTGGTTCCGCTCGCCTGAAGCGCATCCAGGAAAGCTCCGAGCTCACCCAGTGCCGTCGGGTCGGTCAGGTCGAACCAAGCCGACGCCTCCCCGGCCTCCGTGCCGAACGGCAGGATCCGGATCGACTGGACGCCCGGCTGCGACGCGAAGTCCTTGATCGCCTGGATCGCGAGGTCGAGCTTCGTGCCGTTCATGGAGAACGACGTATCCAGGACGAAGAGCGCGTTGAGCGTCTGGGTGCCGGGCTCGCCGACCTCGGCCGTATCG
>JAKSBI010000125.1 GCA_022361215.1 Hyphomicrobiales bacterium
CGAAGCCTTCGGCATCGCGCCCTACGGCACCGAGGCCATGACCGTCATGCGCACGGAGAAGGGCCACGTTGCCGGGCCCGAGCTGGACGGCCGCACCACCGCCGGCGATCTGGGGCTCGGCCGCATGATGTCGTCGAAGAAGGACTATATCGGCCGGCGCATGACGGACCGGCCCGGGCTGCAGAACGCGGGCCGGCTCCGGCTCGTCGGGCTCAAGGCCGTGTCGGCGGACACGGTTCCGCGCATGGGCGCACATCTGGTCACCGACGCGCAGGCACGCGGCCCGGATGTCTCCGAGGGCCATGTCACCACGTCGGTGTTCAGCCCGACGCTCGGGCGCGGCATCGGGCTCGGGCTGCTGGCGCGCGGCGACGAGCGGCACGGCGAGCGTCTCTTCGCCGTCTTCCCCCTCAGGGACGAGACGGTCGAGGTCGAGGTGGTGGATCCGGTGTTCGTGGACGCCGAAGGGGAGCGGGCGCGTGTCTGAGGTGTTGCATGTCCGAAGCCCGATCGCCGCGGGGCTGATGCCGGATAGGTCTATCGCGTCCGGCGCCGACCCGGACACGGCGGTCGCCATCCGGGAGGTGACGGACTGCGCCCTGGTCCAGATCGTCGCCCGCAAAGGACAGGCGGCAGCGCTGTGCCGTCGGCTGGAACCGGTCTTGGGCGCGACCGTGTCGGGCAAGCCGTTGACCGCGGCGGGCGACCGTGCGCTGACGCTCTGCGCGACGGGCCCGCTGGAGCTCTGGGCGCTGAGCGAGACGCAGTCGGAAGCGGCGTTACTCGGCATCCTTGGCGATGCGGCCAAGGAGGCGGCGTATCTCTATGGACAGTCCCATGGCCGCGTCGTGCTGCGCCTCTCGGGCGCAAGGGCGCCGGACGTCCTCGCCAAGGGCTGCCCGCTCGACCTTCACCCAAGCGCGTTTCCGGCACCGGGGGCGGGACATACGAGCATCGAGAAGATGCCGGTCCTGGTGGTGAAGCGGGACGACGGGCCGACCTTCGATCTCGCCGTTGGCCGCAGCTATGCCCGGTCCTTCGCGCATTGGCTGTGCGAGGCGGCGCGCGAGTTCGGGTACCGGGTGGAGCCGGCGTAGCGCTGGCAAAAGAGATGTGCCCCGCCAGCACCTTAACGTGACTGTCAACGGGCCGCAGTCCTGATAGCATTGCGGCCTTGTCGCGACTGTCACGCCGAGGGCGGCTTCGATGGGTACTGTCGGGCGCAGGCGCCGCCGTCTCGCGGTGGCGCTTCTTGCAAGTCTGTCGTTCGCGGCGCTGATGCCGTCCGGCAGCGCGCAGCAGGCCACCTGCGACCTCGAGCTGGTGCTGGCCGTCGACACCTCGGCCAGCGTCGATCACGAGGAGTACCGGCTGCAGAGCGTGGGCTTCGCCACCGCCTTTCGCGACCCGGCCGTGATTGCCGCCATCCGCTCGATCGGCGGCGTGGCCGTCACGGTGATCCATTGGAGCAGTGTCGATCAGCAGTGGCAGGCCGTCGACTGGCGGCTGTTGCGCGATGCCCGCTCCGCGCGCGCCTTCGCAGCGGAGATCGAGCGCGTGCCGCGGCGCTTCTCGTTGCGCGGCACGGGGCTCGGGCTGGCGCTGCGCTTCGCGGAGAGGCTGATCGTGAACAACGGTTTTCGGTGCCGGCGCCAGGTCATCGACGTTTCCGGCGACGGTCAGAACAATGTGGGCGAGGAGCCGCACCTGGTCCGGGACTTCGTGGTGGCGAGCGGCGTCACCATCAACGGCCTCGCCATCCTCAGCGACGATCCGCAGCTCGACATCTACTACCGCGCCGACGTGGTCGGCGGCGACGGCGCCTTCGTGATCACGGCGGAGAGCTATCAGCACTTCCGCGAGGCGATCCGCATCAAGCTGCTGAGGGAAATCTCGCCCAATCTGGCGCGGGCCGAGATGCCGCCGGAGGCGGGAGCCACCGGATCACAATAGAGTTTTGGTTTGAACGGATTCATCCGCCTCTCGGGCCAACGACGTCGTGCAGCTTGCCATGAAATAGGGATCAGATCCCTGTCGTCGAGGCGGTTTCGTCTGCCGCCTTGTCGCGCCACCATTTGGCCTGCTGCGGATCGGCGCGGCCGCCTTCGCCGCGCTCCAGCATGTCCGCATAGTCGGTCATGGCCTCGGCGGCGGCGGCGGTCTGGGTGCCGTTCTTCTGATACTCGCCGCACGCGACGCGGTAGAGCTCGCGCGCCACGCGCCGGCTGCCCGGTCCCGGCCGTTTGCGTCTCAAGAATGCGCCGTATTGCGCCAGTCCGGCCGCATCCCAGTGGTCGGACACGTGAACCGTGATCCACCAGGCATGGCGCATCGCCTTCAGGTGATAGGCGAGCCAGAGGATCAGGGCATTGACCGTGACGACGACATGTTTCACCGCCGGGGCGATCTGGTCGCCGAGGAGGTGGACGCCGGCCGTGACGGCCAGCGACAGCCCGAAGAGCGTCAGAACGTTGACCCGGTCCATGACCGGTTCCTGTGGCGCCTGGATGGCGAACGTCGCGGCGAGCACGAGGCCGAGGAGCAGGGCGTTGACGACCAGGAAACCGGCGCCGCCGGGAAGCGCGAGCAGGACGGCGTTGCCGAGCGCGAGAGCCGCTGCGCCGGCAAGGAGGGGGCGCGGCCCCGGAAGCATGGGATAGTAGCCCGATTCGATCCAGGGAAACGGCGTGTCGGGCCCATTCGCAACTTGGTCGAGTGCCTGCTGAGACATGGCTGTGTCACTCGGTTCTCCGGCCGATCCTCTATTAAGCCAAAAAAGCTTAAGATTCTGATTTCGTGGCCGCAGATTCCAGAATTTTCGGCAGTTTCGCGTCCAACTCCGTGGCTGTCACGCCAAGGTCGGCGAGGGTCAGGGCGCCTTCGCCGACCGTGTTGTCGCGCTCGACCAGGGCGATCTGATCGCGGGTGAGGGGTGGGGCCGGCAGGACGCGCAGCAGCGCGGCGAGCGCCTTCCAGAGGGCGAACGGAACCGGGAGCAGAGCGGGCTTCGCTCCCGTCTCAGCCAGGATCAGACGGATCAGGTCCCTGTAGGCGTAGGCGCGGGGTCCGCCCAACTCATAGACCTTGCCGCGGTGCCGGGGATCGGCCAGCGCGCGCTGCACGGCCTCGGCCACGTCGCCCACATAGACGGGCTGGACCTCGGTGCTGCCGTCCCCGAAGAGGGGAATGAGGGGCAACCGCCTGGCCATCCGCGCGAACAGGGTGACGAAGGCGTCGCCCGGCCCGAAGAGGGCGCTCGGACGGAGCACGGTGGCCGCCGGACAGGCGGCTTGCACGGCCTGCTCGCCCCGGGCGCGGGCGCGCACGTAAGGGGAGGGGGAGGCCGTGTCGGCGCCGATGCCGGAGATGTGCGCGAGGGCGCCGGTGCCCGCTTCGGCGCAGGCCCGCGCGACCGTGGCGGCGCCTTCCACATGGACCGCGTCGAAGGTCTCGGCGCCGCGCTCCACATAGAGGCCGACGGCATTGACCGCCGCGTCGCTGCCCGCGACCGCCGCCGCGACCGTGCGTGCATCGCGGACGTCCGCATGCACGGCCTCGATCCCGTCGACATCCTTGCCGGAGGCCGCCACCCGGTCGGGATGCCGGACGGCCACCCGCACGGCCGCGCCACCGGAGGCGAGCCGCGCCACGATGTGGCGGCCGAGATAGCCGGATCCGCCGAAGACCGTGATGCATCGCTGGGCCATTGCGTCCTTCCCGCGGGCCGATAAGGGCCGATGGGTGATGTCCGCCCGCCTGCCTGTCTTACCGTCAGATGATGGCGTGGCGCACCTTGGCCGAGACCCACTCGCTCAAGATCACCGTGGCGATGATCACCAGCAGGATGACGGCCACCTGCGTCCAGGCCAGGCTCATGATCGAGGCGTTGAGCTGCAGGCCGATGCCGCCGGCGCCGACCAGGCCGAGCACGGTGGACTCGCGGATATTGATGTCCCAGCGGAAGACCGTGATGCCGGCGAAGGCGGGCATCACCTGAGGCACGATGCCGTAGGCGATCACCTGCGCGCGGCTGGCGCCGGTGGCGGCGACGGCCTCGACCTGGGCCTCGTCGATCTCCTCGATGGCCTCGTAGAGCAGCTTGGCGCAGAAGCCGATGGAGCGGAGCCCGATGGCGATGATGCCGGCGAAGACGCCGGGGCCGACGATGGTGACCAGCATCAGCGCCCAGATGAGCGAGTTGATCGAGCGCGATGCGACGATGATGAAGAGGGCGACGGGGCGCACGAAGGCGACGCTCGGCGTGGTGTTGCGGGCGGCGCAGAAGGCGGTCGGCACCGCCAGGACGATGGCCAGCACGGTGCCCAGCGTGGCGATGTTGAGGGTGTCCCAGATCGGCCGCCAGAGCTCGGCCATGTAGCCCCAGGCGGGCGGCACCATGCGCGTGGCGAGATCGTTCGCCTGCTTCGGTGCGTCCCAGACGAACATCCAGATGGTCTTTTCCGAGATGAGCTGCCAGCAGGCGACGAAGATGGCGACGACGACGAGCCAGCCGGCCCAGACCGCAAGCTGCTGCGGCGTCGAGCGCCGCTGCCAGACTTTCGTGTCGCCATGGCTGCGCACCGGCATTACTGCACCCACCGTCTGACGTAGCCGGAGGTGTATTCCACGGCCATCACGATGGCGATGATGATCAGCAGGATGGCGGCGGCGGAGTCGAACTCGTAGCGGTCGAAGGCCGTGTTCAGCGTGGCCCCGATGCCGCCGCCGCCGACGATGCCGACCACGGCGGACTCGCGGAAGTTGATGTCGAGCCGGTAGAGGCCGAGCCCGATCATGCGCGGCATCACCTGCGGCTGCACGCCGTAGTTCAGCCATTGGAACCAGCCGGCGCCGGTGGCGCGCACGGCCTCGGCCTGGCTCGGGCTCATGTCCTCGATGTCCTCCGCCAGGAGCTTGCCGTAGAAGCCGATGGTGGCGAAGGAGAGGGTGACGAAGCCGGCGAAGGGCCCGAAGCCGAACAGCTTCACGAAGAAGATGGCCAGGATCACCTCCTGGAAGCTCCGGGAGACCGCTAGGATGCCGCGGCAGCA
>JAKSBI010000519.1 GCA_022361215.1 Hyphomicrobiales bacterium
CGAGAGGACCAGCAGTTCTGCAAACAAGCCCCGTCTTTACTCCGACATGGAATCGCCTTATTGGGCAACCATCTCCCAATTTTCCGGTCGTAGTCATTTGACTTGTTTTGGAGGCGACCGGCACCCTGTGCTTTCTATTAGAGTTTAATGATAGATTGGAGACCAGTATGAGCAATGCCCACGATTCATCTGCTTGTATTCATTGCATTATAGCGCCCTATGTGGTCGAGCACATGGCGCAGCACGACGATGCGGAGATCCGCAAGCTGGCCATGGACGTGGTCGAGTGCGCGGCCGAGGCGCGGACGGCGCGCATGATGCTGGCGACGATGCCGATGATGGCCGCCATCCCGTCGCCCGCCCAGCGCAAGCACCGCATCGTCTACGATCTCAAGAACAAAGGCATGGACGATCTGCCCGGCACATTGATGCGCGAAGAGGGCAAGCCCTGGAAGAAGAAGGACAAGGCCGCGGAGGAAGCCTATCGCCATGCCGGCTACGTCTACGACTTCTATAAGAAATTCTTCAATCGCAATTCCCTGGACGACAACGGTATGTCGCTGATCTCGAGCGTGCATCTGAGGCGCAAGCACAACAACGCCTATTGGAACGGCGAGCAGATGGTCTATGGCGATGGTGACGGCCGGCGGCTCATCCGGTTCACCAAGGCGCTCGATGTGGTCGGGCACGAGTTCTCGCACGGCGTGGTCACGCACACCTGCAATCTCGAATACAAGAACGAGTCGGGCGCCTTGAACGAGCATTTCGCGGACGTCTTCGGGATTCTGGTCTTGCAATGGAAGCAGAACCAGGACGTCACGCAATCGGATTGGAACATCGGCAAGGATTGCATCGGCCCGGAGGTCGATATCTCCGCGCTCAGGACCTTCAAGGCCGGGAAGGCCTACGAGAACGACCCGATCATGGGGACGGACCTGCAGCCCAAGCATATCGACGGCAAATACACGGGCTCGGCCGACAAGGGCGGGGTGCACATCAACTCCGGCATTCCCAACCACGCCTTCTACGTCATGGCGCTGGCGTTGGGCGGCAATGCATGGGAGCGGGCCGGCTCGATGTGGTACAAGACCCTGGATCGGCTCAACAGCAAGAGTGGCTTCCAGGAGATGGTTCAGGCCACCTGCTCGGTGGCGCGGGACGAGCACGGCGCCGGCAGCGCGGAGCTCAAGGCCGTCGAAAAGGGTTGGCGCGCGGTCGGTTTGATGTAGGCTGACGTGGCGCGAGGTCCCGACGGGCCGCGCGAGCGAGTGCTGCTATGAAGGTCAAGTTTCGGCAGTCGGGCGGTATTGCGGGGCAGCATGAGGGGTGCGATCTCAACGCCTCCGAGATGGAGGCGGGCGAGTTCCGGCAGCTCGCCGACCTCGTGCGCCGCTGCAGGATGCGCGAGAGCTTCGAATCGCTCTCCCCCGACGCCAGGGACCAGCTCGAATACATGATCGAGATCGATGACGAAGACGGCAGCCGCCGGCTCGTTTTCGACGAGCTGAACGTACCGGAATCGTGCGAGAAGCTGCTCGACTTCCTGAGAAAACGATCGAAATGGGTGCCCCTGGACTGAGGCGCTGATGCGCCTCGTCCGGTCAGTACCGTGATCGACCGATCTTAGCTGCCGCCGCCGCTCTGCCCCCGCAGTCCCCGCACTTCCTCGCGCAAGGCCCGCACCTCGCGCAGGATCTCGTCCAGCTCCGCCGCCTGCGCTTCCTTCTCGGCTTTCTCCTCGGCCTCGTGCTGGGACTGCATGGCGTCGACGATGATGCCGATGAAGAGGTTCAGCACCGTGAAGCTGGTGACCAGGATGAAGGGCACGAAGAAGGCCCAGGCCCAGGGATGGGTCTCCATGACGGGGCGCACGATGCCCATGGACCAGCTCTCCAATGTCATGATCTGGAAGAGCGAGTAGGCGGATTCGCCGATGGTGCCGAACCACTGCGGGAAGTCGGCGGCGAAGAGCTTGGTCGCCATCACCGAGAAGACGTAGAAGATCAGGCCGAGCAGGGCCACGATCGAGCCCATGCCGGGGATGGCGTGCAGCAGCCCGCCGACCACGCGGCGCATGGATTCCACCGTCGAGATCAGGCGCAGCGCCCGGATGATGCGCAGCGCGCGCAGCACCGAGAGGTTGCCGGTCGAGGGCACCAGCGCGATGCCGACGACGAAGAAATCGAACAGGCACCAGGGATCGCGCCAGAAGCGCAGCCCCTTCACCAGCATGCGCGCCGCGATCTCGACAACGAAAATGGCAAGAATGATCTGGTCCGCCAGCATCAGCCAGGTGCCGGCCGCCGCCATGGCCGATTTGCTGGTCTCGAGGCCGAGCGTGATGGCGTTGAGCACGATGAGGCCCGTGATGAAGCGTTCGAAACGGCGGCTGCACAGGACTGGCTCGATGCGCGCCCTGAGCGCATCGAGCGGGCTTGCGGGCGTCTCGCTGGGGCTGGGCGTCCCTGTCATGGGTCGGCGGCTCTCCTGGAGGGGGCGTTGCGATGCTTCCGCGCGGGTAGGTAATGCGCAAGGCGGCGATCTGCAACGTGGAATTTTCGGGCCCGGCCGGCTGGTACACGGGCAACCGCGTTGACCAAAGCGGCGTTGGCGCAGCGCTTTTTCTCAATAAAGGTGCTAACATGGTGTAGGGAGGCTGTGTAACAACTTGAACGGGCAGCCAAACAATGGAGACGTCAGAGAACAAGCTCCTGCAGCCGGCACCGAGCCGGTCGCTTCGAGAGGCTTTGCGCGAGGCGCGCATCCGGGAGGCTGAGAGCCTGGACCGGAGCGCCGACCGGCGCAGCACCGAGCTGACCCGGCTGGAGGTTCTCAAGGCGGAGCTCGAAGAGCTCTTCGAGGAGCTGCCTGAGTCGGACGACAGGTTCGCGCTCATGCTGGTGCCGAGCACGCCGGCGCGGCTGTGGGTCGACCTGTTTTGCGCCGTCGTCTACGAGCCGTCGACGGAGGTCTACCGGCTCGTCCACAACGGACGGCAGGGGCGCAAGGTGCTGGCGGAGACGGCGGATGTCGGCGACATGGCCGATCGCATCGTCGACTATGTCGCCCAGCAGATCATGGCGCGCGAGCGGGAGCTCGAAGGGCGGGTGGAGCCGCGCTTGCCGGAGCGGCCGCGCTCGCGCGCAGGCGTCGCCGTCGCCGCCTTCGTCATCGGGCTGCTGACCGGCGCCGCCGGGCTGCTGGCCATCGGATATCTCATCACGAGCTGAGCTGGATGCGCTCGATCTGATCGACCGGTCCGTCGGGGCTGCGGTAGCCGCGGCCCGTCATCTCGCAGGACCATCTGGCGCCGGCCCGCTCGATATGGAACAGGTTGTAGCGCGCCAACGGGTGACGCCCGCTCAGGCCCGTCGAGGCGGACGGCACGCCGACCACCGGCGCCGCCCCATGGGCCGTCTCCAGAACGTCGAGACTCTGCATGTGGTTGTGGCCGAAGAGCACCAGCTCGGCGCCGGCGCGTTGCAGCGCGTCGCGCAGGGCGGGCGCATTGCGCAGTGCCCTGCGCCAGCCGGTCTGGCCCGGCAGTGGCGGGTGATGGATGAGGACGACCCTGAAGCGGCCGGCCTCGTGCAGCTCGCTCAGGATCGCGGGGAGCGACCCGAGCTGCGCCGCATCCAGGGCGCCCGACGCCATGAAGGGCGCCGTCGGTATGGCCGACGACAGGCCGATCAGGGCGATCGGCCCGAGGCGCCGAACGAAGGGAAAGCGCGTGCTGCCGACCATGGTCGCCGTCGCGGCGTCACCGCAGCCACGCATGTACTCCGACCAGTGGCCGAGGCCCTGGGCGTCCGGCACGGGCACATAGGCGTCGTGATTGCCCGGCACCACCGTCACGCGGTCGGGCGGGCCGAGATCCTGCAGCCAGTCGCGTGCCAGCTCGAACTCCGCCGGCAGGGCGATGTTCACCAGGTCGCCGGTGACGGCGATATGGTCCGGCGCCTGCGCCCGCATGTCGGCGATCAGGGCGTCGAGCGTGTCGCGCTGATAAAGCTCCTTGCGGCCGCGATGCCAGTTCAGATAGCCGAGCAGGCGTTTGCTCATGAGCTGCCCGAGGTGCGGGCGGGGCAGGGGCCCCAGATGCACATCCGAAACGTGGGCAAGCGTGAACATGGGGTCAATTTCGCGCTAAAAGAGGCTCGGGCCGGTCGGCCGGTGTATCGCGGGCCTGGGGCCGTGACAAGAATGGGATGCGCATGGCTGTGTCGAGCCGGATCGTGTTGCGGATGCTCAGGCCCTATTGGCGGCTGACGCGCGGGCTCACATTGGGCGCCCAGGGCGCCGTGCTGGACGAGGTGGGGCGCGTTCTGCTCATCCGGCACGGCTACAGGCCCGGCTGGTTCTTTCCCGGCGGCGGCGTCGAGCGCCGCGAGACCGTGGCCGAGGCTTTGGCGCGCGAGCTTCGGGAGGAGGCCGGGATCGTCGTAACCGAGGCGGCCGAGCTTCACGGCCTCTTTGCCAACTCCAACCGGTTCCCCGGCGACCATATCGCGGTGTTCGTCGTCCGGCACTGGCAGCAGCCCGAGGTGCCGCGGCCCAATGCGGAGGTGCGGGAGCAGGGCTTCTTCGCCCAGGACGCGCTGCCGGAGGGCACCGACCCCGGTACGCGCCGCCGGCTCGCCGAGATTCTGCAGGGTGAACGGCCGGGCCAGACCTGGTGAGGGCCGGAATCAGCTTGTGAAGCGGTCCCGGTCGTGCGGGGCCGTGTAGTCGATCTCGGGCCCGAGCGGCACGACCCCGGTCGGGTTCACGGTCGTGTGGCTCGCATAGTAGTGCCGCTTGATGTGGTCGAAATCGACCGTCGCGGCCACGCCCGGGACCTGATAGAGCGCGCGCACGTAGTTCGACAGGTTCGGATAGTCCGCGATGCGGCGCAGGTTGCACTTGAAATGGCCGTGATAGACCGGGTCGAACCGCACCAGCGTCGTAAAGAGGCGCCAGTCCGCCTCGGTGATCCGGTCGCCCACCAGATAGCGCTGCCCGGCGAGCCGCTGCTCGAGCATGTCCAGTGTCTCGAACAGCGCGGCGAAGGCCTCCTCATAGGCGTCCTGGGTGGTCGCGAAGCCGCATCGGTAGACGCCGTTGTTCACCGTCTCGTAGACCCGCGCGTTGATGCGGTCGATGTCCTCGCGC
>JAKSBI010000029.1 GCA_022361215.1 Hyphomicrobiales bacterium
CCGTGCCGCGCTGGTGCTCGACGACCGGCTGGCTCTGGCCGGGCTCAGCACGCTTTGCGCCCTGGCGCGCCTTTTGCCGGAGCGCGATCCTCATGGGCCGCTCTACGATGCGGCGACGCTGGTGCTCTCCCATATCGGCGATAGCGACATCTGGCCCGGGCTGCTGGTGCGCTGGGAACTGGAGCTGCTAAACGAGCTGGGGTTCGGCCTCGATCTGGCCTCCTGCGCGGCCACTGGCGCCGAGCAGGACCTGACCTTCGTGTCTCCGAAGTCGGGCCGGGCGGTGTCTGCCGAGGCCGGCCGGCCGTATGAGGACAGGCTTTTGCCGTTGCCGCGGTTCCTGGTCGCAGTGGGCGTCGAAGCGCCGACTATGGGCGACGTCCGCGCCGGCTTCGCCCTGACCGGCCACTTTCTGGAGGGCCACGTCTTCGGCCCGCGGGGGCTCGCCATGCCCGAGGCGCGTGAACGTCTGTTGGCGGCTCTGGCGTGCAAGCCTTGAGCGGCCCGCACCATCGGAGTATCCGATGGTATGAGCAAGAAAACGATTCCCCCCGCATCGGGGCCCATCGAGCCGGTCAATCTGCGCGATGCCCTTGAGGATCGCTATCTGGCCTATGCGCTCTCCACCATCATGCATCGCGCGCTGCCCGATGTGCGCGATGGTCTCAAGCCCGTCCATCGGCGGCTGCTCTACGCCATGCGGCAGCTCAAGCTCGACCCGGACGGCGGCTTCAAGAAATGTGCGCGCGTCGTCGGCGACGTAATCGGCAAGTACCACCCGCATGGCGAGCAGGCGATCTACGACGCCATGGTGCGGCTGGCCCAGGATTTCGCCGTGCGTTACCCGCTGGTCGACGGTCAGGGCAATTTCGGCAACATCGACGGCGATAACGCCGCGGCCATGCGCTACACCGAGGCGCGGCTAACCGAGGTCGCCAATGCGCTGCTCGACACCATCGACGAGGACACCGTCGATTTCCGGGACACCTATGACGGTGAGGACAAGGAGCCGGTCGTCCTGCCGGCCAACTTCCCCAATCTGCTTGCCAACGGCGCCTCCGGCATCGCCGTGGGCATGGCCACCAACATCCCGCCGCACAACGCGGCGGAGCTGTGCGACGCGGCACTGCACCTAATCAAGCACCCCAACGCCACGGCCGACAAGCTGGTGAGCTTCGTGCCGGGCCCGGATTTCCCGACCGGCGGCATCGTCATCGAGCCGCGCGAGTCCATCGTCGAGGCCTACAAGACCGGCCGCGGCGGCTTCCGGGTGCGGGCGCGCTGGGAGAAGGAGAGCACGGGCCGCGGCGGCTATCAGATCGTCGTCACCGAGATCCCCTATCAGGTGCAGAAGTCGCGGCTGATCGAGAAGATCGCCGACCTGATGCAGCAGAAGAAGCTTCCGCTCCTGGGCGACATTCGGGACGAGTCTGCGGAGGAGGTGCGGCTGGTGCTCGAGCCCAAGAGCCGCACCGTCGATCCGGACATGCTGATGGAGTCGCTCTTTCGGCTGAGCGATCTCGAGACGCGTATCCCGCTCAACATGAACGTTCTCAGCCGGGGCAAGGTGCCAAACGTCATCGGCCTGCGCCAGGTTTTGCGGGAGTGGCTGGAGCACCGCAAGGAGGTGCTGGTCCGGCGGCTGAACCACCGTCTGGGCAAGATCGAGCACCGGCTCGAAGTGCTCGGCGGCTATCTCGTCGCCTATCTCAACCTCGACGAGGTGATCCGTATCATCCGCGAGGAGGACGAGCCCAAGAAGGAGCTGATGAAGACCTTCTCGCTCAGCGACGTGCAGGCCGAGGCGATCCTCAATATGCGGCTGCGCTCCCTGCGCAAGCTCGAGGAGATGGAGATCCGCCGCGAGCACGAGGCGCTGACCGCGGAGCGCAAGGAGATCAAGGCTCTGCTCAAGTCCGAGGACAAGCAGTGGCGGCGCATCGCCGACGAGCTGAAGCAGGTCAAGAAGAAATTCGGGCCGGATACCGAGCTGGGCCGCCGGCGGTCGGGCTTCGCGGATGCGCCCGACACCGACATCGATATCGCCAGCGCCATGATCGAGAAGGAGCCGATCACGGTCGTGCTCTCGGAGAAGGGCTGGATCCGGGCGCTGCGCGGCCACACCGAGGCGGATGCCAACCTTCAGTTCAAGAAGGGCGACAGGCTGAAACGCGCCGTCCGCGCCTACACGACCGATGCGCTCGTGCTGTTCGCCACAAACGGCAAGTTCTTCACGCTGGCCGGCGACAAGCTGCCCGGCGGGCGCGGCCATGGCGAGCCGGTGCGGCTGATGATCGAGCTCGAGGAGAACCACGACATCGTGGAGATGTTCGTGAACACGCCGGGCCGGAAGCTGCTGGTGGCGGCCACCTCCGGCCATGGCTTCGTGGTCGGCGAGGACGACGTGGTCGCCATGACGCGCAAGGGCAAGCAGGTGCTGAACGTCTCGCCGCCTTTCGAAGCCGCGGTCTGCACGCCGGCGCAGGGCGACATGGTGGCGGTCGTCGGCGACAACCGAAAGCTGCTCTGCTTCCCGCTGGAGCAGGTCAACGAGATGGCCCGCGGGCGCGGCGTCCGGCTGCAGCGCTATAAGGACGGCGGCTTGTCGGACGCGAAGGTCTTCACCGGCAAGGAGGGCCTGACTTGGGTCGACACGTCGCGCCGGACCTGGACCGTGACGGATCTGAGCGAGTGGACGGGCACGCGCGCCCAGGCCGGGCGCCTGCCGCCCAAGGGCTTCACCAAGACCAACAAGTTCGGTCCTGCTTTTTAGACGGCTTTGGTCGGCGAGGACCGCCCGATCGAACGGGGCGCTCTATTCGCGATCCTCAGCGCGCATCCAGCCGTCGGGCGTCAGGTGCTCCTGCGGCTTGAAGCGGGTCTTGTAGCGCATCTTGCGCGAGCCATCGATCCAATAGCCGAGATAGACGTAAGGCAGCCCGAGGCTGCGCGCATAGTCCACATGCTCGAGGATCATGAAAGAGCCCAGGCTGCGCTCGGGCATGTCCGGCTCGAAGAAGCTGTAGACCATGGAGATGCCGTCGCTCAGCCGGTCGCAGAGTGCCATGCCGATGAGCTGACCGAGGTCGTCGCCGTTTCCGTCCCCCTCGTCGGGACCGATGCGATACTCGGTCAGGAAGGTGTCGACGCTGCTGTCCTCCACCATCATGGCGTAGTCCAGCACCGACATGTCGGCCATGCCGCCGTCCGCGTGACGGGAATCGATGTAGCCGCGGAAGAGCGAGTACTGCTCCGAGGTCGGAACCGGTTTCAGGCGCCGGGTCCGGATGTCGGCGTTGGCGCGGCGGATGCGCTTGAAGGAGCGCCCGGGCGCGAATTCGTCGACCACGATGCGCACCGGCACGCAAGCCGAGCAGTTGTCGCAATAGGGCATGTAGGCGATGTTCTGGCTACGCCGAAACCCGCCTTTGAGAAGGTTGTCGATGAGCCCGCTGGGCTTGCTTCCGGTCAGATGAGTGAAGAGCTTGCGCTCGAGCCGGCCCGGCAGATAGGGACACGGCTGCGGCGCCGTGATGTAGAACTGCGGGAAGTCGCTTCTGTGCTCGGTCACAGGGGCCTCGAGTGCAGCGTCGTCGAATCGTCCCGATGCGGCACAGATGGCCGTGCCGGGGAAAAAGGATAGGCGAGGGGCCGGACGCCGATCAAGACCGGAGAGCCCGCCTGCCGAGTGTCAGCCGCGCAGGATTTTCGCCCGCGCCGGGTTGTTGATCACCACCGTGCCCGCAAGGAAGTCGTGCAGGCAGCGCTTGCGCTCGTTCAGCAGCGGCAGGAGCAGAACCAGGGGCGTCAGCACGCTCACCGTGAAATAGAAGAGGAGCGTATGGAAGGCTCCGAGCAGGGCATACATGGGCGCGCCGTACCAGGTGCGCATCTCCAGCTCAAACAGGCGCATGCCGATCGTGGCACTCGGGGGCTGGCTGAGCGTAAAGGCGCTGTAGCCGAGGGCGACCGCCGGAAAAGCCACGCCGAAGAGCAGCCAGGTCAGACCGAGCGTGAAAAGGCCGCCGACGAACAAGATACCGTAAACCGCGACCGTCAGCGCGAAGATGATTGCTGCGTCGACGACGAACGCCAGCATCCTGCGCCCCAGGATCTCGTCGAACAGCTCTGGGCGCACTACGGGATCGTAGGCGTGCGGCGCATAGTCCGGCGCCAGTGAGAAGGGCTCGGGGCCGGAATTGCCGGATCCGGAGGGTGCGTTGCTTGGCATCGGTCTCGTTCGGTCGGGATTCGGTCCAGTGCTGAACATGGGGTGGCCGGCGCTTTCAGGCAAGAGCCGGCGCGCTCTCAATCGGCGGCTATCTCCCGGCCGCCGGGGCTTTCCAGCTCGCGCGGGGGGAAGCCCTCGTCCGCAAGCCGGGCCATCACCTGGCGCGCATGCGCGCGGTCCTTGGTCTCGATCATCAGGTCGAGCGTGGCACCCTTGGCGGGGACGTCGAGGAACATGCGGCGGTGCGACACTTCCAGGATGTTGGCGCGCTCCTCGCCCAGCAGGCTGGCGATCCGCCCGAGCATGCCCGGCTGGTCGGAGATGGTGATGCGCAGCGACACGATCTTGCCCTCGCGCCCGAGGCCGCGGACGATCACCGAGGCAAGGACGCGCGGATCGATGTTGCCGCCGCACAGATAGAGGCCGACCTTGCGACCGGCGAAGGCGTCGGGCCTGGCCAGCATGGCGGCGAGGCCGGCGGCGCCGGCGCCTTCGGCCATGGTCTTCTGCAGCGACGCGAAGACGCAGATCGCGCGCTCGATCGTCTCCTCGTCGACGAGGACGATCTCGGAGACCAGTGCCTTGACGATGGGAACCGTCAGCTCCCCGGGCATCTTGACGGCGATGCCCTCGGCCAGGGTCTGTCCGCCGCACTCGCCAGTCTCGCCGCGGACGGCGTGGTACATGGAGGGGAAGAGCGCCGCCTCGACGCCGACGATCTCGATCTCGGGTCGGACGGCCTTGGCGGCGATGGCGCTGCCCGCGATCAGCCCGCCGCCGCCGATGGGGATGACGAGCACGTCGAGCTCGGGCTGGTCGTCCAGCACCTCCAGCGCGACCGTGCCCTGGCCGGCGATGATATGGGTATCGTCGTAAGGGTGAACCAGCGTCAGCTGCCGTTCGGCGGAGATCTCCTCCATGCGGCCTCTGGAGTCGGCCAGCGTCGCGCCAGAGAGCACCACCTCGGCGCCCAGGGCTTCCGTGTTGCCGACCTTCACATAGGGCGTGGTCTCGGGCATCACGATCACCGCCGGCACGCCGAGACGGGCCGAATGGTAGGCCACCGACTGCGCGTGATTGCCCGCTGACATGGCGATCACGCCGCGCCGGCGGTCCGCCTCGCTCAGCGACAGCAGCTTGACCAGGGCGCCCCGGTCCTTGAACGAGTTCGTGACCTGCAGGTTCTCGTATTTGACGAACACGTCGGCACCGGTCAGCTCCGAGAGCCTTGGCGCCGGGATCAGGGGCGTGCGCAGGACGTCGCCGCGGATCAGATCCGCTGCGGCGCGGACGTCATCGGCCGAAACCGGAAACGTCTCGGCTTGCGTGTCCATGGGGCTCCGATCTTCAGGCGGACTGCAGCAGCCGGGCGGCGTCCTTCGCGAAATAGGTCAGAATGCCGTCGGCGCCCGCCCGCTTGAACCCGATGAGGCTTTCCAGCATCACACGATCGCGGTCCAGCCAGCCGTTCTCGATGGCCGCGGACAGCATCGCATACTCGCCGGAGACCTGATAGACGAAGGTCGGCATGCCGAACCGGTCCTTCACCCGGCGCACGATGTCGAGATAGGGCATGCCGGGCTTCACCATGATCATGTCGGCCCCCTCGGCGATGTCGAACTCGACCTCGCGTAGCGCCTCGTCGCTGTTGGCCGGGTCCATCTGATAGGTGCGCTTGTCGCCCTTCAGCGTCGACGAGGAGCCGACCGCATCGCGGAATGGGCCGTAGAAGGCCGAGGCGTATTTGGCCGCATAGGACATGATCTGCACATCCTTGTGCGGGCCGCCCTCGAGGGCCTGACGGATGGCGCCGACGCGCCCGTCCATCATGTCGGACGGTGCGACCACGTCGCAGCCGGCCTCGACCTGATTGATAGCCTGGCGGACCAGGGCTTCGACGGAGGAGTCGTTGTCGATGCGCTCGCCCGTGAGCAGCCCGTCATGGCCGTGGCTCGTATAGGGATCGAGTGCCACGTCGCAGACCAGGCCGACCTCGGGCACCTCCGCCTTGATGGCACGCACGGCACGGCAGACGAGATTGTCCGGGTTGAAGGCCTCGGCCGCGTCGTCGCTGCGCAGCGACGGGTCCGTGTAGGGGAAGATCGCCAGGGCGGGAATCCGCAGGTCCCGCGCCTCCTTCGCGGCTTCGACCGCCAGATCGACGGAGAGCCGCTCGATGCCCGGCATGGACTCGACCGGCTCACGCTCGCCGCGTCCGCCGGCCACGAAGACGGGCCAGATCAGGTCCGCGGTGGTCAGCTCGTTCTCGCGCACCAGGCGTCGCGACCAGTCGGTCTGCCGGTTGCGGCGCAGCCGCGTCGTTGGAAAGCCGGGCGTCGGCGCGTCCCGGGTCGGGACATCGTCCGTTGTCTTGCGTTTGGCCCGCTCGGCGCTCAAGGATACGGTCGGTCTCGGCACCGCTTCCTCCCGATCAAGTGGCGGTTTCTTAGGATCGCTCTAAATTAGCACCGCCCAAGTGGCGCTTCCAGGGCGATGCGGCGATTTGAGGCCGGCTAGGCCCTAAAGGGCAAGCACCTAGCACCGCCAACGTAAACGACGATCCTAAGGAAATTGCGCTATACTGCCCGACTTCGGCCAGAAGCGCATTGGAGGAGGTGCCAGTGTCAAGCGATGCCGTGATCGTCAAGGATCGGACCGAGACCCTGTCGACGGGGCTGCGTCCCGGTGACGAGCGCCGGGCCATGGCGCCCGCCGAAACCGTGCCGCTGCGCTTCGTGACTGCGGCGAGCCTGTTCGACGGTCATGACGCCTCCATCAACATCATGCGGCGGATCCTTCAGTCTCTGGGCGCCGAGGTCGTTCACCTCGGACACAACCGCTCGGTCGGCGATATCGTCGCGGCGGCGATCCAGGAGGACGTGCACGCCATCGCCATCAGCTCCTACCAGGGCGGTCACGTCGAGTATTTCAAATACATGATCGATCTCCTGAAGGAGGCCGGCGCCGGGCATATCCGCGTCTTCGGCGGCGGTGGCGGTGTCATCGTCAAGGAGGAGACCGAGGCGCTGCATGCCTATGGCGTGGCGCGCATCTATGCGCCCGAGGACGGCCAGCGTCTCGGCCTCCAGGGCATGATCCGCGATATGATGGAGAGGGCGAACCGGGATCTCTGCGGCGAGGGAACCGTGCCGCTCGATGCGCTCGCCACGGACGATCACGGCGCCTTGGCGCGCACGCTCACGGCCATCGAATGCGGCCGGATCGACGAGGCCGGGCTCGCAAGCCTCAGAGAGGCCGCCGATGCTAAGACGACCGTGCCCGTGCTTGGCATCACCGGCACGGGCGGGGCCGGCAAGTCGTCGCTGACCGACGAGCTGATCCGCCGCTTCCGGCTCTACTCGGACGAGCCGCGCATGGCCGTGATCGCCATCGATCCTTCGAAGCGCAAGACCGGCGGTGCGCTCCTCGGCGACCGCATTCGCATGAACGCGATCCAGGCCCCGAACGTCTATTTCCGCTCCATGTCGACAAGGGGCGCCGTCGGCGAGGTACCGGAGATGCTCTCGGACATGATCGCCGCCTGCAAGGCGGCGGGCTTCGACCTGGTCGTCGTCGAGACCCCCGGCATCGGCCAGGGCGACGCGGGCATCGTGCCCTATTCCGACGTCTCGCTCTATGTGATGACGCCGGAGTTCGGCGCCGCGAGCCAGCTTGAGAAGATCGACATGCTGGATTTCGCCGACGCCGTCGCCATCAACAAGTTCGACCGCAAGGGGGCCGCGGACGCCCTGCGCGACGTCTCGAAGCAGTATCAGCGCAACCACGAGCTGTTCGCCGAGGCGCCCGACACCATGCCGGTCTACGGCACCATCGCCTCGCGTTTTGCCGACGCGGGCGTGACGGCGCTCTATCACAAGCTGATCGGCCTTTTCAAGCAGAAGGGGTTCGGGTCCTGGCCGAGCGCCATCGCGCCTTCGGGCATCCGCTCCAGCGAGCCGGGCACCGCGATCGTGCCGCCCAACCGCCAGTGGTATCTGGGCGAGATCGCCGAGGCCGTGCGCGGCTACCACAAGACGATCGCAGAGCAGGTTCAGATCGCCCGTGAGCGCCAGCATCTCAGCGAGGCCCAGCGGCTGCTGGACGAGACGGGCGAGGAGACCGCGGCTCTCGCCGGTGCCGCCGAGAAGCGCGACAAGAAGCTCGATCCGCGTGCCCGCAAGCTCCTGGAGATCTGGCCCAATGTGAAGGAATCCTATGCGGGCGACGAGTATGTGGTGAAGATCCGCGACACGGAGAAGCGGGTCACGCTCAAGCGCGAGTCGCTCTCGGGCAACTGGATCCCGCGCGTGGCGCTGCCGCAATACGAGGACGAGGGCGAGATCCTGAAATGGCTGCTGAAGGAGAACGTGCCCGGCAGCTTCCCCTATACGGCCGGCGTCTTCGCCTTCAAGCGCGACGGCGAGGACCCGACGCGCATGTTCGCCGGCGAGGGCGATGCCTTCCGCACCAACCGGCGCTTCAAGCTTCTCTCGAAGGACTCCGATGCCAAGCGCCTGTCGACGGCTTTCGATTCCGTCACGCTCTATGGCTGGGACCCCGACGAGCGGCCCGACATCTACGGCAAGGTCGGCAACTCCGGCGTCTCTATCGCCACGCTGGAGGACATGAAGGCGCTCTATGACGGCTTCGACCTCTGCGCACCCAGCACATCGGTGTCCATGACCATCAACGGT
Organism: Hyphomicrobiales bacterium; assembly: GCA_022361215.1. Taxonomy (GTDB): domain Bacteria; phylum Pseudomonadota; class Alphaproteobacteria; order Rhizobiales; family Methyloligellaceae; genus JAKSBI01. Next base: position 8,926 of record JAKSBI010000029.1, read on the forward strand.
CCGGCGCCGACCATCCTCGCCATGTTTCTGAACACGGCGATCGATCAGCAGTTGGAAAAATTCCGCGGCGAGAACGGCCGCGAGCCGACCGACGAGGAGGCGGAGAAGATCAAGGCCTGGACGCTCTCCACCGTGCGCGGCACCGTGCAGGCGGACATCCTGAAGGAGGATCAGGGTCAGAACACCTGCATCTTTTCGACCGAGTTCGCGCTGCGCATGATGGCGGACATCCAGGAGTATTTCGTGCGCGCCAATGTGCGCAACTTCTACTCCGTCTCGATCTCCGGCTATCACATCGCCGAGGCCGGCGCGAACCCGATCTCGCAGCTCGCCTTCACGCTCTCGAATGGATTCACCTTCGTCGAATCGTACTTGGCGCGCGGCATGCACATCGACGACTTCGCGCCCAATCTGTCGTTCTTCTTCTCCAACGGGATGGATCCCGAATACACCGTCATCGGACGGGTCGCGCGACGCATTTGGGCGACCGTCATGCGCGATCGATATGGCGCCAATGAGCGATCGCAGAAGCTCAAATACCACATACAGACCTCGGGGCGGTCACTCCACGCCCAGGAATACGATTTCAACGACATCCGTACGACGTTGCAGGCGCTGATCGCGATCTATGACAACTGCAATTCGTTGCACACCAACGCCTATGACGAGGCGGTGACGACGCCTTCGGCCGAATCGGTGCGCCGCGCCATGGCGATCCAACTCATCATCAACAAGGAATGGGGGCTCGCGAAGAACGAGAATCCCAACCAAGGCGCCTTCGTCGTCGATGAGTTGACCGATCTAGTCGAGGAGATGGTGCTACAGGAGTTCGAGCGGATCTCCGAACGCGGCGGCGTGCTGGGTGCGATGGAACTCGGCTACCAGCGTGGACGCATCCAGGAAGAGTCGCTCTACTACGAGACGCTGAAGCACACCGGCGACATGCCGATCGTCGGCATCAATACGTTCCTCAATCCCGACCCCGCTCCGCAGGAGACGACGCTGGAGCTTGCGCGCGGTACCGAGGACGAGAAACAGAACCAAATAACGCGACTGCGCGACTTCCAAAACCGTAACGCCGATCGGACGGCGTCCATGCTGACACGTCTGCAGGACGCTGTTCGTCGAGACCAGAACGTTTTTGCCGTCCTGGTGGACGCGGTTCGCGTCTGTTCGCTGGGCCAGATCACGCAAGCCCTGTTCGAGGTCGGCGGGCAGTACCGGCGGAACATGTGACCGACGGACCGCAGTAAGCAGCAATGCAAAAAGCCCGGCTCACTTCGCTCTTGATCGTTTGCGCTGCCGTTCCGTTGGTCGCTGTGACGTCCGCCGACGCCGACACGATCTACGTTTCGCGATACGAGAGCCGCGCCGACAAAAAGGTTTTTGTCGTCAAATACGCCAGCCGCGCGGATTGCATCGTATGGCGTGCTCCGTATGAATCGCAGGCGCGCGGGCGGGCGAAATGGCACTTCGTCCAGTATGAGAGCCGGGCCAAGCTCAAGCTTTTCTATGTGAAGTACGAGAGCCGGGCTGACCTCAAGGTCTATTTCACGCCGTATGAAGGGCGCGCACGCTGCAAGTAGGTGTGCGGCAAGTGGGAGTGGACAGACGTCATGTCCGGTGATGTGGTCGATTGGTCCGCCTTCCTAGCCGTGTTGGGCGTTTGGTCAGCGACGGTCCTAAGCCCCGGCCCCAACTTTCTTGCGACCGTACACGCTGCCTTGCACCGGTCGAGGAGTGCCGGTCTGGCGGTTGCTCTGGGCATCGCGATCGGGACTTTGGTATGGGCGACCGCGAGCCTCGCCGGTCTTGCCTTGCTGTTTCAAAATGCGGCGTGGCTCTACGCGGCGGTCAAGTTCTGCGGGGCGTGTTACCTCATCTATGTCGGCGTTCGCATGATTGTCTCGGCGCAGTCGCCCAGCGCGACGGCCAGGGTTGGCTGCCCATCGATTTCGGGTTGGTGGGCCGTCCGGCATGGCATCCTGACCGATCTTGCGAACCCAAAAGCGGCGGCGTTCTTCGCCAGCTTGTTTGCCGTTGCGGTTCCGCCGGCTGCCCCGCTGTGGTTTCACGCATTGATCATCGCCTCCGTCGTCGTGATTGCCGGCGCTTGGTACGCGGCCTGCGCGTGCCTGATCGTGGCTCCGCCGATTGCGCACGCCTATCGGCGTGCCCAAAGGGCAGTGACCGCGGCAACCGGCGCCTTGTTCGTCGGAATCGGAGCCAGATTGGCCGCTGAGCGATAGCACGACCGATCGAAAGATCAGAAGCGCCGGCACGTGCTCGAGCCGATCGACCGTGCCGCCATCCGTATACGCAGTGCTTTTCCCCTTACCAGTCTTGGCGAATCCGGTTAGCTTAAACGTTCGGTCGAGGGGGTGAGTTCGGCCGGTATTCATTTGGGGATATTCAACGGACCATCGCTCCTATGACCGATCCACAGATTCCAACTGTCCTGGGCACCGGGTTGCGGCTCGTCGGCAGCATCGAGGCAGAAGGCCCCGTCGAGGTTCACGGCCGGCTCGAGATCGATCTTCGCTGTGAACGGCTCGATATGGCGCACACTGCAGAGATCATCGGCGACATTGCGGTCAAGCACGCCATGATTCGCGGCCGCGTCGCCGGAAACATCAATGCCGAGACCGTGAGGCTCGCCGAGACGGCGCGCGTCGAGGGCGATATCGTTGCCGACGATTCGGTCGAGATATCGCCCGGCGCGGAATGCGCCGGACGGCTGAAGACCATGCAGGCGTCCGAAAAAGCCAAGCCGAACGCTTCGCCGGCAAAGGCGTCGCGGAACACCGGCGCCTAGCGGCTTGCAGTCGCCAGATCCCGACCGGCTCAGAGCGAGCGGTCTATAAGAAGGGGAGGCGCTTGGATCGGACCAAGGGGGCGCGATGCTTAGAACGGCTGTTTCGTCCGCGGCATTGCTTGCCGTATTGGCGGGTACGGGTCCGGTAAGCGCCGGATACCGGGAGCCGACCAACATTGCCCGGCTGTTCCCAGCCGGATTGGTGAAACGGATCGCCCTTCCCGGGCCTGTGTCAGGCTTCATGTTCAAGACCATACGCGAGCCGGTCCTGGTTGCCGCAAAGGAGCGATCGCAGTTCGTGATCATCACCAATGGCGTCGACGACCGCCGTTGGTCCTACGTCGCCATCCTCGGGACGCTGCTCAGAAACTACTGCGGGATCCGGGATGCCGGTTTCGCGAAGACGCTGGTCGGCAAGACCTATGCCGCAAAGAACGTCGGTGCGGATCAGGATCCGGAGAAACGCCTGCTACGTGAATCGGCGGTTTCGTCGGGATGCAAAGTCTCGATTGAGATCAAAGGACCACGCTGGCACAAGATCACGACGACCTTCGAAGCGTCCAGCCAATAGGCACTGCCGAACGGCCCTGATCGGTATCCGAGCGATCGGTCGGCTCGTTTGTCTGCAGGCAGGGGCGACGACCTGCGTCATCGAATTAAGCCGCGAGGATCTGGATGTTCAAAGACTGGGGCGACGAGCAGTACTACGAGGATTTCGAGGTCGGTGACCGATTTCGCACCGAGCCCGTCGGCTTCAGCGAGGAGTCGATCATCGCTTTTGCCACGCGCTATGACCCCCAACGCTTTCACGTCGATCCGGAGGCGGCAGCGGAGACCATGTTCGGCGGACTCATCGCGAGTGGCTGGCAGGTCATTTGCGAGACCTTCAAGGCCGCAATCGACGCTGGATTTCTCCGCCATGGTGGCATGAGCTCGCCGGGGATCGACGAGCTTCGATGGATCAAGCCGGTTCGCCCTGGCGACGAGATTCACTTGGTTTATGACGTGACCGAGGCACGCCCATCGCGGACCCGTGACGATCGGGGCTACGTGACCCTCTCGGTCGCGGCGGTCAATCAGCGCAACGAGACCGTGATGACCTATTCGGTCGTGGAGATCGTCCTTAAACGGAACATTGGTTTTGCCTAAGTAACCGTTGCAATTTTTTCGTAACAATCTTAAATACTTGTTAACCAAGGGCTTGAAGCGGCTGCAGACGCTCCGGTGGTTTGGAGAGGCAGCGTTGTAGCAGTTCGTCGGCTCTTGGCGGGTCCGCGATTTGGCTCGGCATGCGACCATATTGACGCTTGTCTCGGAGCGTAAATCACTGGTATAGAGCGAGTTTCCGAGCTGCGCAGACAGCCGGAAGAAGGGGGTTTGAGGCGTGATGCAGACACAAGAACAGCTAAGAGACGAAGTTCAGATCGATACCCGCAAGGATCGCAAGTGTTTGATGTGCGGAACGCGGTTCGAGTCTGACGGGCCGCACAATCGCATTTGCCCAAAATGCAAGAGCACCGAGGCGTGGCGTCGCGGTTGAACCGCAGCTAGCGTCTTCAGATCGCTTGCAAGCATGCGCCGCCCAGTGCGGCGCATTGCTTTTGAGGCTGGGTCAGTCCACCGACCCAAGCCGGCCAACTTCCCTTGATACCGAGCAGCTACTCGTCAGACCGATGCAAATCGGTACGGCTCGTGATCGACGTATCGGTCACCGTTTTTGAGCAACGATGTGCATGACATGCCAGTGTTTGCTCTCGCCACGCGGTGTCGTGCTGTCGCTCTCTTCCTCCTCGAACATTTCGATTTGGTAGGGTGCGAGAAGGTCGTGGGCTTGGTCGGCACTTACGAAGGTCAGCCCTTGGTGCGGGGCATGTCCGTGGTTCCAGCTGTCTCGCTCGCCGAAGAAATGCCCAGCGAACCGGCCGCCGGGTAACAGCGCGTCGCCAATCCGAGACCAGAGCTGGAAGAACGACGGCGGCGGACACAAGGGTAGGGCAAAACTAGAGCAGATCAGCCGGGACGTCGGCAACGGGATCGCCTCGAACCGTGCGCATTCGGTGGTCAGCCGCTCCCGATGAGTGAGATCAGAGCGCCGGAGGAGGTAGTCGATGGCCGTAGGCTCCGAATCGATTGCCAGAACGGACCAGCCCCGGCGCAGCATCTCAACGGTGTCGCGACCACCGCCGCAGCCGAGTTCGAGCGCCGAGCTATGGGTCGTCGAAGCCGCTGACGGTGCCGGTTCCGCCTCGAAGAGGTCGAGAGCGCGGCAAAGCGTTCTACGGGGCGCTCGGTGAGCTGTCTTGCTGTGGTACTCCAGCCAGGACATCGTTGTTCCGGTTACGTTCCTAAAATCTGTAGCTTGGAGGCCTCAAGCGCTCCGAAGAGCGCCGATGACCGCGGCACCGACGATGAGAATGCCGACGACCGCGGCGCCCACGATCAGGGCGACTTTTTGATAGTCCGGGAGGCTCCGCCAGACGTCACCGAGAGACTCCTGTCTGGCGGCGGGCGTGGGCTTGGCATCATGCTTGCCTGAGGCTTTGCTGCGGTCATAGACCGTGGCGACCTCTGCGTTAGCGAGAACGGTGGATCCCGGCTTGGCCGGCTGCGCCATGCGACGTAAGAGATCGCCAGCCGTCGTTTCGAAGCCTCCGAGGAGCAGACGCTCGGACGACGCTATTTCCGCTTCCTTGAATTCGCGCCAGTTCCCGGCGTCTTGGACGTAACTGCCGTTGGCGCTGCCAACGTCGACCAAGCGAAATCGACCATCACCCAGGTCCACCAACTGCGCGTGCCGGCGGGAAACTGACAACTCTTCGATGACAATATCGTTTCCGTCATCTCGACCGATCGTATAGCTGGTCACAGCCGCCTCAATCGTTCTGAACACCGCGCGGTCCCTTTGTCGCCGGCTCGGTAGCTTGGTTCAAGCCGGTATTGAACCGGCGCCTCTGGTACCGTGGAATGGCTCAAATTCCCCATTTCTGCGCTCTACGTTTCCAACCGCCTGAACGTCCTCGCGACCTTAAGAGATTGTTTACGTCGCCACCGATAATATGGCGAAACGGTTATTAAAAAGCAGCAGGTGGCCGCCGTGATCAATGCCTATCGCGACGCATTCAGCCTCATCGAGCGATTGCATCGTCGTTTCCTGGATGTTCTGCGCAGTGAACTCGACCGGATGGACGTCGAGGACATCAACAACGTGCAGAGCCTCATCCTGTTCAATATCGGCAACGACGAGCTTACCGTCGGCAAGGACATAGTGGCTGACAAGCCCGTCGATGAAGCCGATGAGTTGCTTGCGGAATGGAGCTTGTTGGTCCTCTGGAATGGACTCGATATCGGCCATCGACTCGGCCA
>JAKSBI010000069.1 GCA_022361215.1 Hyphomicrobiales bacterium
AAGAAGCTCAACGGGAAATAGCGCAGGAAGAGCTCCTCGTAGCGGCCGCTCGCGCGTACGCGGCCGAGGCCGTAGTTCAGGATCTCGCGGATCTTGCGGTCGCCCTTTCGCACGGCGATGCCCACGCCCTCGCCAAAGTATCGGCTTTCGAGATAGGGGCCGCCGCGGAACTCGCAGCAGCCCTCCGACGACGTGCCGTTCAGCCAGAACATCAGCGTGATCCCGTCGGCGAACACCAGATCGACGGTACGTGCCTTGAGCGCGGCCTGCGCCCTGGCCAGGCGCGCGAACGGAATGACCTCGGCCTTCGGATAGAAATCCCTGATGAAGGCCTCGTGCGCCGTGCCTTCGACGACCCCGATGCGCTTCTTGCCCAGCGCCTCCGGCCTGACGTTCTTCTGGGGATTGTCCTTGCGGGCCACGAACCGGGCCGGCGTGTGATAGTAGCTCTCGGTAAAGTCCAGTTGCTCGAGGGTCTGCTTGCTGACGCGCAGCGAGGCGATGGCCGCGTCGGCCTCCTTGCGCGTGAGCGCGGACATGATCCCGTTCCACTCCACCGGGCGAACGTCGCATTCGACGGCGAGCTCGTCGCAGATCGATCGCGCCAGGTCGACATTGAATCCGGTGAGCGTGCCTTCCTCGTCGAAATAGTTGAAGGGCGGATAGTCGCTGTCGGTCAGAAAGGTGATGCGCTCGACGTCCTTCAGGTCGGGCGGAGGCTTCTGGACGCCGGCGGCTTCTTCGTTGGCGCCGGCATCGTCGCCCTCTTGTGCCGCGACCGGCGCGCAGCCGAGCCACGCGGCCGTCAGGCACAGGGCCAGAGCGCTTCGCCACATCTCCGCCGTGATCTCCGTTCTTCTCGCGACCGAAGGGGAACCTGCCATACCGGCGAGCCCCGTTGAACCCCCCGGTTCTTTCCGCCGCCTCGCCGTCTCGTTCCACACCAGTTTGAGAAATCCGGGATAGCGGTTTCTTAACCGTGGTCCGAGATCCTGAAGCCCGAAGTAATGCGGAAGAGATCATGGCGGGACCCACTGTCGATTTCACCAAGCTCCGCGTCCTGGTCGTGGAGAGTCACGCTCTGATGCGGCGTATTCTCGGTGAGATGCTGCGGGGGTTCGATGTTGCCTATGTGCGCGATGCCCGCGACGTGCCGGAAGGGCTCGATTGCGTCTATCGCGAGGACTTCGACGTGGTGATCGTGGATCTTTACCTGGGCAAGCTGGACGGTGCCGACTTCGCAATCCAGGTCCGTCGCGACCGGACGTGTCGCAACCGAGAGGTTCCGATCCTGCTGATCACGGGCAAGCCGGACCATGACAAGGTGATGAAGGTACGCAGCGCGGGCGTGCACGGCATGATGGCCAAGCCCATCGCGTCAAAGGATCTCTACCGGCGTATCCAGGCCCTGCTGGGCGACCCGATGCCTTTCGTGGTGACGGAGGACTATGTCGGGCCGGCCCGCGTCCGCCGGGAGACGGATGTGCCGTCGCGGGTGGCCTATGCGCGTGCTGCGGGGAGGGCTAGACCAGCACCTTCCTGCCACAGTCGTCGGCAGCGGACATGGTAGGAGGGATCGTCTCGCCCCCGTTGGTGGGCATCACGACCGGTTGCTGCTCCCGCATGCCGTAGCGGTCCGCAATCTCCTGGAACATCAGATGGAAGCCGTTCAGGGTGATCAGGCTGGGCTCGAGGGTGCCTGAGGTCGAGTACCGGCTGCCGTAATGGGTCGGCACCTCCGAGGCGCCCATGCAGAGCAGCCGCCATTGCATGAAGATGCGCATATCGGCCGGCACAAACTGGGCCAGGGTGAAGTTCTTGTGCCTGGTGTCGCCGCCGATCAGCGTGACGAGATAGGACAGTTGTCGCCTGCCTCCTTCCAGCACTTGAATGAAGTGCTTATTGGTCACGATCAAAGCGCCCGTGACGCCGAGCCGGGCGTTTCGGCGCGAGGCCGAGTTCAGGATGCGATTGAGCTGCGTTTCCAGGTCGTCCTCGTCCGGAATCGCGATCTCGCTGAAATAGATGATGCGGTGCAGCAGCATGTTCGGGCCCTCGTCAAGATGGCTGGAATGCACCTCCGCTCCGAGCCCGCCGGCTTCCCTCAAGCGGACGGGCTAAGAATGCAAGCCAAGTGCATGACTATGGGCGATTTTTGCTGAATTTTTGGTTACCGGCGGAGCCTGTCTACCGTGCCACCTCTGCCGGCACGAACCGTCCGAGGCGAACCGCCGTCTGCCCACGATACGTGCGGCGCGTGGGCATGATCAGAACGCAATCGTCATAGGGCGTGTGCACGGGCTGGTCGCCATCGTGGCCGAGAAGCGTGCCGGCCTCGGGGATCACCTCTCCGCCCTGGAACTCGCGCGCGAAGGTGAAGGTCTCGGCCTGAATGGTGACGCCCTCGGTCACCTCGATGAAATGCTGCGCCGGCGCGGCCGCCGGCGCAACGTCTTGCCCGAACAGGGCGTCGACGCTTCCGGCGGCTCTCAGGAAACGGACCGCCGTCTCGGTGGCGAGATCGCCGGCTCCCGCGGCCCAGTGCTGGCCGCACTCGACGAGCAGGGCGTTCTTTGCGCTCTCCGGGTCGGCGAAGCCCGCATAGTCGCGCATCCTGCGACCGGCGGCGTGCCCCTTGTCGGTCACCACGAGCTCCGGAACGCCGACCTCGCGGGCAAGGGCGCGGCCCTTGGCCAGGGGACCGGCCATCATCAGCGGCGGCGATGGCGTCTGCATGGAGTGGATGTCGAGCAGCAGGTCGACCGTGTCGAGGATCGGACGCAGGGCCCGCGCCCGCTCCAGCTCGACCGTCTTGCGATCGTCTTCCAGCACGTCCGGCGCCCACAGCCGGTTGAAGTCCTCGTCCACCCAGCGCGAGGCGAACGGATCGTCCGGATCCCAGTTGCCGTAGGCCGCAACATTGACAAATGCGAGCGTGAGGCGTCCATTTTGGGGGCGCACGTTCTGGCGGAACAGCCAGTGTAGCGCCACCGGTCCACAAAGCTCGTTCCCGTGCACGATGGCCGAGATCATGACGTGGGGCCCGGCTGCGCCGGAGTCGAACGTCGTGACGTAGTCGACGCCGGTATTGCCGGCCCGGTAGGGCTCGATATCGGGCGCCTGCAGCTCGATCGGGTGCGGGTTCGGGAGGCTCGGACTGGGCATGGACTGTCGATTCTCGATGGTGAGTTGAACACGAAACTGGGACGGATAGAGCATGAGTGGACCGCGCGTGGCAATCGTTGGCGTCATCCTGGAGAGCAACCGGCGATCGCCGCCGGCGGGCGAGGAGGACTTCCGCAGCCTCTATTGGCTCGAGGGCGACGAGATCATGGAGGCCTGCCGCGCCGAGAGCCCGTTCGTGGCACTCGAGTCGTCGGCCTTCGTGAAGGCCATGGACGCGACAGGTCCCTGGGAGCCGGTCCCGATCCTGCTGGCGGCGAGCCATCCCGCGGGGCCGATCGAGGCCGATCTGATAGACGCGTTCGTCGCGCGCATCGGGGCGGGCCTGGAGGCCGCCGGCCCCCTGGACGCGGTCTACATCTCGAACCATGGCGGCATGACCGCCATGAACGGCGAGGACCCGGACGGCGAGATCATCGCCGCCACGCGCGAGGCGGTGGGGCCGGACACGCCGGTCGTGGTGACGCTGGACCTGCACGGCAACATCTCCGAGCGTATGGTCGACGACTGCGACCTGATCGTCGGTTACCGCACCAACCCGCATGTGGACATGGTCGAGCGCGGGGAGGAGGCGGCCATGTCGCTGCGCCTGATCCTGGCCGGCCTGGCAGTGCCCAAATCGGCCTTCATCCGGTTGCCGCTGACACCGGCCTCCGTCGCGCTGCTGACGGCCGAAGGCCCCTATGCGGACATGATCGACTACGGTCAGCGGCGTCAGGCCGAGATGGCGGGCGAGATCCTCAACGTCTCGCTGTTCGGCGGATTCGTGTTCTCCGATGTCTCCAAGAACGGCGTGGCTATCGTGGTCACGGCCCGGCGCAACGTCGCCAAGGCGCGCGCTCTGGCTCGCGAGATCGCGGAGCGGGGCTGGGAGGACCGCGCGCGCTTCCGCAAGCGGCTGATGTCCATCGCGGACGCCGTGGCCATGGCGCTCGACCGCGACAGGGACCCGGTGATCTTCTCCGATTCCGGCGACAATCCGGGCGGCGGCGGCACCGGTCGCACGACGGCGTTTCTGAAGGCGCTGCACGAGGCCGGCCCGCAGGACGTGCTCTATGGCAGCTTCTACGACAAGCCGCTGGCGGAGGCGGCCCATGCGGCCGGCGAAGGCGCGACCATAAGCGCCCGGTTCAACAGCCATTCGGGCGGACCCGACGATCTCCCCTTCGAGGTCGAGGCCGAAGTCGTCGGTCTGCATTCGGGCGACGTGGTGGGGCGCGTCGGCAGCGAGCAGGGGCGCACCTTGCGGCTCGGCCCGAGCGCCGCGCTCAGGATCGGCGGCATCACCGTAGTGGTGATCTCGGACCGGTCGCAGACGCGCGATCCGGTCTTCTTCGAGATGTTCGGATTGGACATCGCCAGGGCGCACACGGTCGTCGTGAAGTCGCGCGGCCATTTCCGCGCCGGCTTCCTGCCGTGGTTTCCGCCCGAGCGTGTCTTCGAGATCGATACCGACGGATTCACATCGCCGGTGCTGGAGCGGTTCGAATGGGCGGGCCTGCCGCGGCCGGTCTATCCGCTGGACGAGGACACCGCATGGACCGCGCCGAGCTGGTAGGCTGCCTTGCGGCGCCGTCGGGGGCGTCTGAACCGCGCTAAAGCATGTCTCCCGAAAGTGGATACCGGTTTCGGGAGAAAAGACATGCTTCAACAAAGACCTAGAGCAATGGCGCGATCAGAATGATCGCGACATGCTCTAGCTCCGCTCCTCGGCTGCGGTCCTCGACACGGGACGCTCCTCGATCGGCCAGTGCAGCAGCGCGGACCCGAGGCCAAGGGCGATGCTCAGCCACCACATGGCGTCGTAGGAGCCCAGCGCGTCGTAGCTGTAGCCGGCGAGCCAGGCGCCCAGAAAGGCGCCGCACTGATGCGAGAGGAACACGATGCCGAAGAGCATGGACATGTAGCGCGTCCCGAAGATGTGCCCGACGAGCGCGCTCGTCAGTGGCACCGTCCCGAGCCAGAGGAAGCCCATGATGGCGCTGAACGCCAGCACGACGCCCGCATTCAGCGGTAAGAGCAGGAGCATGAGGAAGAGGGCTGCCCGCAAGAGATAGAGCAGGCTGAGCATGGCCTTCTTCGGATAGTGTCCGCCGAGCGCGCCCCAGACGTAGCTCCCCAGCATGTTGCCGACGCCGATGACCGTCAGCGCGGCGGCGCCGACCCAGGCCGCCAGGCCCTGGTCCGACAGAAAGGCGGGAAAGTGGATGGCGACGAAGGCCACATGGAACCCGCATACGAAAAATCCGGCGCCCAGCAGCCAGAAGCTGCGGGTCTGACGGGCCTCGCCCAGGGCTTCGCCCACGCTCTGGGCCTCTCCCGCATCCGCCGAGGCTGGCCGGCCGGCGATCCCGGCCGCTAGGGGCGCGACCAGCAGCGCGGCCGCCGCCAGCACGGTCAGGGCCGCGACCCAGCCGAAGCCGTCGATCAGCAGGTGCGTAGAAGGCAGGGCCAGGAACTGGCCGGTCGAGCCGAACATGGCGACGAGGCCGAGGGCGCGGCTGCGTTGTTCCGCAGGTACCGCCCGGCCGACGGTCCCGAGGATCACGGTCGCGCCGGTGGCGCTCATCCCGAGACCGAGCAAAGTGCCGCCAAGCAGAAGCTGCTCGCCGTCGCCGGAGAGCGTCATGGCCATCAAGCCCGCAGCGTAGACAAGCGCGCCGGCAGCCACCACGCGGCCCGCGCCGTAGCGGTCCGAAATGGCGCCGGCGAAGGGCGAGCCCAATCCGAAGATCAGGTTCATGATCCCCATGCCGAGCGCGAAAGTCTCGCGACCGAAGCCGTGCTCGAGCGAGATGGGCGCCAGAAACAAGCCCAGCGTCTGCCGCGCCCCCGCCGAGATGCACATGATCGCGCCGGCGCAGGCAATCACGATCCAGATGCGTTTCATCGACGATGTCCCACGAGCGTGCCGGCACCCTAGCGCCGGCCGTGGGCGGTCTGCAAACGGAAGTCGGTTTCAAAGTGTTGAACGGTATGACGCCGATCGAGTGCTCGCTTGCTCAGGCGATCGACGCCCGGTGGTCTCCTGTCCTTGGGATGACGAAAGGGAGGACATCGGCGCTGTCCCGAGAACCGGCGTTTCACTCAGGAGTTTACCGCCGGACCGTTCCCCGGTTTGATGCTGTCCCACTTGCAACGGGAGACAGCCCATGAGCGACGCTCATGCCGGGCTCACGTCCGGCATATTCACCGTCCAGTCCCAGGAGCGGATCGTCTTCGGCCGGCCTGCCGAAGAGGTCGTGGTCGCAGAGGCGGAGCGGACCGGCGCCGCGCGTGTCTTCGTCACGTCGACGCGGTCGCTGGACCGGTTGGAGCAGGGGCCTTTGCGGCGGATCGTCGCGGCGCTTGGAGATCGGCATGCGGGAACCCATGCCCGGATCGGGTCGCACAGCCCGCGCGAGGACGTGGTCGCCGCCGCCAATCACGCCCGCGAAGCGCAGGCGGATTTGCTGGTGGCGGTCGGCGGCGGGTCGGTGGTCGATGCCACCAAGGCCATGCAGCTCTGCCTCTGGCTCGGGCTCGAGACGCCGGAGGCCATGGAGCCGTACTGCAGCGGCTTCGAGCGCACGCGCGGCGCCGAGCTGGTCGTGCCCGCCGACCCGGTACGCATGATCGCGGTCACGACCACGCTGTCGGCCTCGGAGTTCACGCGCAATGCCGGCATCACGGACACGCACAGCAACAGCAAGCAGTCCTTCAATCACCGCATGCTGGTGCCCCGCGTGGTGATCCTCGACCCGGCGGCAACGCTCGACACGCCGGACTGGCTGCTGCTCAGTACCGGCATCCGCGCCGTCGACCATGCGGTGGAGACCTACTGCGCGGAACGCGCCAACCCCGCGACGGAGGCGCTCTCGCTCCACGGTCTCCGGCTGCTGGTGCGTGCGCTTCGGGGCATCAAGGCGAGCCCCCGCGATCTGGCGCCGCGCCTCGAGGCGCAGTTCGGCATGTGGCAGGCCATCGCGCCGAT
>JAKSBI010000308.1 GCA_022361215.1 Hyphomicrobiales bacterium
CCCGGGGTGGGACACGGCATGACCGTCGATTTTCAGCAGAATCTTCGGCTCCTCTCCGACCATTACAGATCGGTGGCCGAGGTCTGCCGCCAGATCGGCGTGAACCGCTCCCAGTTCAACAAATATCTCTCCGGCCGCTCGGCGCCGTCGCGCCACATGCTGAAGAAGATCTGCGACTTCTTCGGCGTCGAGGACTACGAGCTGCTGCTGCCGCACGACGAGTTCCGCCGGATCGTCGGCCTGAAACCGTCGGCGGGAGCCGATGACGCCGTGGCGGGCCGTCCCTACGTCGCCTTCATGGACCAGCTCTTCGAGCGCTCGCGCGCCGATCTGGTCGGCTACGAGGGCTACTATTTCGAGTATGCCTACTCCATGACCTATCCGGGCCTGGTGCTGCGCTCGCTGCTGCGCATGACCTGCGAGGACGGCATCACGTCTTATCAGCGCATCGAGAACATGGCACGGCTGCGCGACGGCGGCCCGCGGGTCAAATCGAAGTATCGCGGCCTCGCCTTCTATCTGAACGACCGCATCTTCCTGGTCGATTTCGACAGCCTCACCGGCAACGAGATCAGCCAGACCGTGCTCTATCCCAACTACCAGAGCCAGCTCACCCGGCTCGCCGGCCTCAAGCTCGGCGTCTCGGCGAGCCCGCGCCGGGAGCCGCTCTGCGCCCGCGTCGTCCTGGAGGCCCTCGGGCGCACCACCGACGTCAAATCGGCGCTGCGCAAATGCGGCCTGCTGGAGCGGGACGACCCGGACATCGACACCCAGATCGGCGCCATGATCGTCAACGGCGTCGAGGACGGCAGCCACCACTTCCAGGTCATCACGGAACGGCACTAGGGGTCAGACCCCTAGATCCACCCGTCATTCCCGCTCCCAGATCCCGGACACCACTGGGCCTGCGCCGGAATGACGCCGGAGGGGGACGTGCCCTCCCTCCTCGTCATGCCAAAAAAACGTCCTATTGCTGTCTGGCGCCATTACCCGCTGGCGCGGCCGCCGGCGATAGCCGCTCGGCGGGCGCGGGGCCGGGCGGCGGTGGCGGTGCGGTGCCGACTGCGGTGCAGGGCGGCTCGTCCGCCGGGGCGACCGCGGCGTGCTCGGCTTCCATGTCGGCCAGGGTGTCGACCGGCGATCCGGCCGCGCGCCAGCGCTCCACCACCATCTCGAGAAACGCTTCCTCGCCCTGGGCCTGCCGCCACTTGTCGGTGAAGCGCGTGGTGCGGCCGCGCGGCATGGCGGCCTCGGGCAGGTCGTCGAAGCGGATGCGGCCCGGCAGCGCGACGCCGTCGCCGAAGACGATGGCCTCCCGCGTGCCGAGGGACGGCAGGAAGTCGAGCAGGCTGGCGGCGGTGTCGAAGATGGCGGCGCGCACGATGTCCTGATCGCGCTCGTTGGCCAGCCGCATGGCGAAGATCGTGCTGCATTGCGAGAGGATCGTCGGGTCCAGCTCCGCCGGCCGCTGGCTGACCACGCAGAGCGAGACGCCGTATTTGCGTCCCTCCTTGGCGACCCGCGAGATGGCGCGCCGCGCCGGCTCGAAGCCGAGGCGCCCGTCGTTGGGCACGTAGCGGTGGGCCTCCTCGCAGACCAGCGTGATGGGCACGTTGCCGTCCCCCCAGAGCGCGAAGTCGAAGGCCATGCGGCAGATCACCGAGACCACCACATTGACCACGCCGGACGGCATGCCGGCCAGCTCCAGGATGCTGATGGGCTTGCCGCCGACGGGCACGCGGAACAGCCGGCCGATGATCGCGGCCATATGGTCCTGCACCTGCAGGCTGCCGAACATGAAGCCGAAGCGCGGGTCCTGCGAGATGGATTCGATGCGCGCCCTGAGCTGGCGGTAGGGCGCCAGGTCCTTCTTGTTCTCCAGGCGGCCGAGCTGCAAGTCGATCAGGGCCAGCAGGTCCGAGATGCGGTAGGGGACGGGCGTGTCGACGGTGAAGCTGCCCACGTCGCTGATCCGCTTCTTCAGCACGATGCCCTTCTCCCGGCCGCGGTTCGCCGCGTAGCGGGACTTCGCCGCCGGGATCAGCTCGGCCAGGATCTCGATCTCGGCCTCCTTGTCGGTCTGGTCGCCCATCACGATCTCGACGATCTCGTCGAAGGTCAGGAACCAGAACGGGAGCTGCAGGTTGTCCGGCGTGATGATCTCGGCAGCCTGGTCGAAGGAGGAGGCGTACTCGTTATGCGGGTCGAGCAGCAGAACATGCGCGTTGGGGTTGTTTCTGAGAATGGCGCGCAGCACCAGGGCGACGCCGCAGGACTTGCCCGTGCCCGTGCTCCCCAGCACGGCGAAATGCTTGCCCAGCAGCTCGTCGACCTGGACCATGGCCGGGATCGAGGGGTCCTGGCGCAGTGTCCCGATCTGCACGGCGGACTCGCTGCCCCGGAGATAGACCTGCCTCAGCTCCTGCGCCGTGGCCGTGCGCACCGGATCGCCGAGCGAGGGATAGATCGAGACGCCGCGAAGAAAGCCCCGGCCCCCCTCGCCGTCGCGGCCGACGATCTCGCCGACCAGCTCCAGCTCGGCCACGCGGATCTCGGGCTCGCCGTCCTTCTGGGACGGAACGGGCACGCTCAGCGCCGAGACCAGGCCGAAGAGCACCGACGTCGGCGTCTGCACCTTCATCAGGGTGCCGAGCTCGGCGCGCTGTCCGCCGGACGCGTCGCGACCCGCCGTCTCCCGGTCGAGCAGAACCACGGCCTGCGACCCGGTGACGGAGACGATCCGCCCGATGGGCTCGTTCTGCTCGGGCGCGGGCGCCGAT
This sequence comes from Hyphomicrobiales bacterium, assembly GCA_022361215.1. Classification (GTDB taxonomy): domain Bacteria; phylum Pseudomonadota; class Alphaproteobacteria; order Rhizobiales; family Methyloligellaceae; genus JAKSBI01. Next base: position 2,781 of record JAKSBI010000308.1, read on the forward strand.
GCGTCTGCGCGTGTCTCCATGTCAGATGAGCCCCTGCTCGCCGACGGCCGC
>JAKSBI010000800.1 GCA_022361215.1 Hyphomicrobiales bacterium
CGCACGGGATCGGCATCGTTTCGCGTCAAGCTGCATCGTTTCGATGTGCGCGGCGTCGAGCGCGGCGATACCATCGCGATGACGAGCGCGAGCTGGCAATAGGAGATGCGCGAGAGGCGGCGCGGACACCGTGCGCCGCCGGCCGACCGTCTCCGCAGGTGCGTTTGGGAGGAACGGACCGAATGTCGGAGAGACGTTTCAAGATCGCCGTGTTTCCGGGAGACGGCATCGGACAGGATGTGACGGAGGCCGCCCTGGCGGTGCTCGGCGAAGCGGTCGCAGGCGTCGGCGGCTTTGCGCTGAACTGCGAGCGTCTTCAGGCCGGCGCCGCCCACTACAAGGCGACCGGTGAGGACATCTCGCAGGACGCCTTCGAGGCCGCGCGCCAGGCCGACGCCATTCTCCTCGGCGCCATCGGCGACCCGGCCATCCGCTATCCGGACGGCACCGAGATCTCCCCCCATCTCAGGATGCGCGACGCATTCGGCCTCTTCGCCGGCGTGCGCCCGGTCAAGGCCTACCCCAACACGCCGCTCTACCTGGCCGACCCGCGTGCCCAGGAGATCGATCTGGTGATCCTGCGCGAGTCGACCGAGGGCCTGTTCTATTCCCACGGGCGCGGCGAGGTGATCGACGACAGCGAGGCGCGCGAGACCCTGCGCATCACGCGGGCGACCTGCGAGAACCTGTTCGACTTCGCTTTCGATCTGGCCCGCCGGCGCCAGGCGCGGGGTGGCAAGGGTCATGTCACCTGCGTCGATAAGGCCAATGTTTTCAAAGCCATGGCCTTCTTTCGCAAGATCTTCGACGAACGCGCGGCCCTCAACGACGACATCGCCGTCGGCCACACCTATGTGGACGCCCAGGCGCTCTTCCTGGTGCGCAAGCCCTGGGCGTTCGACGTGCTGGTGATGGAGAACATGTTCGGCGACATCCTCTCGGATATCGCGGGCGGCATCGTTGGCGGCATGGGGATGGCGCCCTGCGCCGAGATCGGGCTGGAGCACGGCCTGTTCCAGCCCGCCCATGGCAGCGCGCCCGACATTGCGGGCCAGGACAAGGCGAACCCCATCGCGGCCATCCTCTCGGGCGCCATGATGCTCGACTGGCTCGGCGCCCGCCACGGCGTGGAGCCGGCCGTCGCGGCGGCGCGCCTGATCGAGGCTGCGGTGACGGAAGGCTTCGCGTCGGGCCGCGTGCAGCCGGCCGAGTTCGGCGGGCCGCATGGCACCGCCGAGATCACGCGCACGCTGCTGGACATCGTCCGGGAAACAGGGCAAGCCAAGGGACGACCGGCCGCCTAGGCCGAAATCGAACAAGAAGCCCATGTCGATCCTGCTTGGCGCCATTGCCGACGATTTCACCGGCGCGACCGATCTCGCCAACACGCTGGTGCGCGGCGGCATGCGCGTGGTGCAGACGGTTGGTGTGCCCGATGGCGGCTTCGCGCTGCCCGAGGTCGATGCGGTGGTGGTCGCGCTCAAGTCACGCACGACGCCGGCGGAAGAGGCGGTTGCGGACTCTCTCGCAGCCCTCGACTGGCTGCGGGGCCAGGGCGCGCGGCAGATCGTCTTCAAGTACTGCTCCACCTTCGACTCGACCGACAAGGGCAATATCGGTCCCGTGGCCGACGCTTTGCTCGATCGGCTCGGCGACGATTTTACGATCGCCTGTCCCGCGTTCCCGGCCAACGGTCGTACGATCTACAACGGACATCTGTTCGTGGGCGACGTGCTGCTCTCCGACTCCGGCATGCGCAACCATCCGCTGACGCCCATGCGAGACGCCAATCTGGTCAGCGTGCTGTCGCGCCAGACGCCGCACCAGGTCGGCCTGGTGCACTATGCCGCCGTCCGCGACGGCGCGGGCGCGATCCGGCAGCGGTTCGACGCGCTGCGATCCGAGGGCCGCCGCTTCGCCATC
>JAKSBI010000898.1 GCA_022361215.1 Hyphomicrobiales bacterium
ATGCCAGCATGCATTTCGGCTGCTCGGCCGCCGGCGCGCGCCAGCTCCGCTACCGCCATTGCGATCTGGCGCATCTGGAGCAGTTGCTGGCCCGGCACGCGGCCTCCGAAGCACCGAAGTTCATCCTGACCGAAAGCGTCTTCAGCATGGACGGCGACGTGGCGCCCATGGACGAGATTGTGCGGCTGGCCCGCGCACACGATGCGCTCGTCGTCTGCGACGACGCCCATGCCACCGGCGTCCTGGGAAAGGGCGGGCAGGGGCTCAGCGGCGGCGCCGACATCGTCATCGGCACCTTCTCCAAGGCGCTGGGCAGCTATGGCGCTTTCGTCGCCTGTTCCGAGACCGTGCGGGATTTTCTCGTCAACGCCTGCACGGGCCTGATCTATTCCACGGCCCTGCCGCCCGCGGTGCTCGGGGCCATGGACGCGGCCCTGGACCTGCTGCCTGCCCTGGAACCCGAGCGGCAGAAGGTGGCGGCGCTGGCGGCACGGTTCCGGGCGGCGGCGCAGGCGCGCGGCTACGACACCGGCGCCTCCGGCACCCAGATCGTGCCCCTGATCGTGGGCGAGGCCGCGGCCGCGCTCGATCTCAGCCAAAGGCTGCGCGAGGCCGGGGTCTGGGCCACGGCCATCCGCCCGCCGACCGTGCCCAAGGGCACCGCCCGGCTGCGCCTGGCCTTCTCCGCGGCCCATGGGGAGGACGATCTCGACGGGCTGCTCGACGTCCTGGCCAACGCTACGGAGCCCAAGAAGGTGACTGCCTGATCGTGTCCTGTAATCATAGCCTTACAATCGTTTTCCGCGACGGCACCGGAACTTGAGATGCAGCTTGTCTTCATTCACGGCTGGGCCTTTCACGCGGGCGTGTGGGAGCGCACGGCCGCCCGGCTGGCGCACCGCGATCCCGTCTTTCTGGATCTGGGCTTCGTGCGCAACGGGCCGCGCGCCGTCGGCCGGTTTCCCGAGAACGCGGTCTATGTGGGGCATTCGTTCGGCGTGCTCTGGCTG
>JAKSBI010000214.1 GCA_022361215.1 Hyphomicrobiales bacterium
CCGGCGCCGGCCGCAACGGCAGCAGGTGCATGCAGCCAAGGGCCTGCAGTCCCGCCAGCAGGTCGATCTTTTCCCGCAACAGGCCACACAACGTGACCTTCTTCAGGGCGACGATACTCATGCCGTCGTCGCCGTCGCGCGCTTGCGCTTGGCGATCTTCGAGCGCACAACAGCGGCCTTTTCCGCGTCCGACAGATAGATCTGCACGCGCTTAATGTTTTGCCGGGTTTTCGGGATCAGCACCTTGTCGAACAGATTGACGCGCTGGGTGATGGTCTTGACCGCGGCCTCTAGCAGCGCCAGGCGCCGTTCGTCGACCTGCACCGCGATGCGCAGCTTCAGCATTTCGGTCAGTCGCGCGGCGACGGCGTCGACCCAGTGCGGCCGGCCCATCAGCGCATAGGACCTGATCTCGACATCGACCTCTTCGACGACCGGCAGCCGCGTGCCGACGATGTTTTCGGTGCCCAGCCTGACGTCGGTCACCCTGGCAAGGTCGGTCAGATCGACATCGCGGTCCGCCAGCATGCGCAAACCGCGGCCAACGTTCTTCTCCAGCGCCTCGATTTCGGCCCGGGTCGCGACGAGGGACCGCGCGGCCTTGGCGCGCTCCGCCATCAGCTGCTGGCGTTTCAGGTCCAGCGACGGCAGGAAGCGCTCGAAAGCCATCAGATTCTTCCGCTCGCGCGCCAGCGACGATTTACTGAGCTGCAGCCGCGCCATGTGTCGTTTCTTCTGATTCGGCCTCGATTCCAGGCAGCGCGAGACCGGTCGGGAAATACTTGTCGATCAGGTCCTGCTTCATCAGCAACTGTTCCGGCCGGAAGCATTCGGCAAGCGTCCGCCAACTCAGATCCAGCGCTTCCTCCAGCGGGATCGACACGTCGATATCCATGAAGCGTTCGCGGAAAAGCGCACTGAATTTCAGGAGCTGTTCGTCATAGTCCGACAGCTCGAAGGCCATGGCCTGTTTCTGCTGCGCCTCGCGGCCGCCGGAATAGAATCGGATCATGGTGTTCATGATCTGGCCGTGGTCCTCGCGCGTGA
>JAKSBI010000013.1 GCA_022361215.1 Hyphomicrobiales bacterium
CATGATCGTCGACGACATCCGCCGGGCCGTGGAGCGGGGCGACACGGCCCATGCGCGCGATCTCTACCAGGTGCTCCGGCATTTCGTCGAAACCCACCCCGAGGCGGAGGAGCCGGTCGAGGCGCGCTCGGTCTGAGCCCGGTCGGCGGGCTAGAGCCTGTCTCCCGAAACCGGGATCCACTTTCGGGAGACATGCTCTAGGCCCTGCGGAACAGATAGAGCGGGCTGGACCAGGCCCGATGCCCGTCCTCCTGGGTGACGCGGACGAAGAGGCGGGTGTCGCCCTCGGGGCGGACCTTGGCTTTCAGCGTGTGTGTCATGTGGCAGGCGGTCATCGTCTCAGGCAGGCGCGACAGGCGCAGCGCGCGGTCGAGGCCGCCGGCGTCGTAGATCAGGTCCTCCCGTCCGATCTCCGCGATGTCGATCTTCGCCTCCGCGTGCCGGGTCGTGATTGCGAGCCGGCCCGCATCGGCCTCCTCGAGCCAGAGATCGATGCCGCCGAAATTGCCCGTCGTCACCGCCTTCCAGGAGACGTGGCCGGCATCGTGCACGGTCAGGCCCCGGTCCAGATTCCAGTTGTTGAACATGCGGGCCTCGCGGACGGCGTTGCCGTCGATCCGGAGGGCGCCGTCCCAGGTGGTGGTGCGGGCCCGGCCGCGATACTCGGCGCCCTGGTAGACGAGACGCAGGCGAGCGCCGAGATCCTCGGCGCCGTAGGGCCGGACGCTCTCGATCAGGTCCGGGCCGTCGAAGATGTCGAGCTGCAGGATGGGTGCCGATCCGACTGCCTCGACAGCCAGCTCCACCTCGTCGTCCACAACCTCGGCGATGTCGCCCATGAGGAGCTCGGAGGCCGCCTGCGCCTCGGCGGGCCCGAGCGCCGGGTCCCGCAGGAAGACGCGGCCGGACGTGGCGAGCCGGGCGCGCACGTCCAGATAGAGGCGGTTGCCCGTGGTGGCGTAGTGATGGCGCCGCCGGATGGCCTCGAAGATGGCGTCGCGGTCGAGGCGCCCGGCCAGAAAGCAGGTCAGGCCGCCGAGAGCGCCGAAGAAGGAGGCACCCGGATAGCTCGCCCCGACCCGGCCCTTGTGGCCGTCGCTGTTGGCGACGATGCCGACGCGGAAGCCCTTCTCGAACGCATCCTGGACCAGCCACTCGAACGTGCCCCAGGAGGAGTGCACCTCGACGGCGGTCTCCAGGCGGCCGTCATGGGCGAAAGCGATATCCGCATAGCGCCCGCCGCAATGGGCGTACATCACGCAGTCCTCGCCTTGCAGGGCCTCGAACAGCGTGTGGGCGTCATGGGCGTCGACGCCCTCGTCCGCCATGTCCGGCACCTGCGCGTGCGAGGAGCGCACGATGGGCCGGCCCTCGCTGCGGTAGAACACGTTGCGGTCGCCGCCCACGGCCGTGTTGGCGGACCATTCGTAGCCGGGGATGCAAACGAACCGGCCGGGCACGTCCAGTTCCGCCGTCAAGATATTGAGATCTTTCCAGAATTCGCCCGTGATCTGGAAATCGTTGCCCTGATGGGAGCAGACGTCCAGGAACGACCGGTCGCGCCCGAACAGGAAGTACTCGCGCGCCGTGTTGGTGCCGAGCGTCTCGTTGCTCTGGCCGTGCAGGTCGCCCCAATAGTGCAGCCGCTCGCTCTCGGCCACGGCCCGGATGGGGTTGGAGCGGGCGAGCTCCGCACCCGCCGCGTCGCGGACCGTGACGGTCGCGTCGCCCGCCTCGCGCAGGACCAGCGGCTCGACGATGCAGGCGAAGGCGCCGGCCTCGAAGGTGACCTCATCCGGCAGACCGTCGATGGGACGGCTCGCCTCCAGCCTGAGTGTCTGATCGACCTGGTCGCTCGGATTGCCCCAGGCGTCGTTGGCCTTGATGGAGAGGCGGAAGGACTCATCCTTGCGCACCAGCGTCGGCAGCACCGCGTGCCACTCGGCCGCCGGGCCGGGCCCGACCTGGATCGCCGGTGACGACGGCAGCGCCACATAGTCGTAGGTGGCGATGGCGTCGACGAAGACCCGGAACTCGAAACGGGTCTCGCAGAACGTTTGCAGGCGGATGCCCGGCGAGCCCTGCCGCCGGTCGCCGAAGCGGATGGTGACCGTGTCGCCCTCGGCCAGGAAGTGCTTCTTGACGCCGATATAGAGGCTGCGGCTCCAGGGCCGGATGTTGCGCTTGAACTCCCACCGGCATTCCAGCTCCGCCCCGTTCGAGGCCTCGACCGTGGTGTAGCCCGGCGCGGCCGGATCGTCGAACTGGACCGGCCCGAAATCGGTGGCGAACCGGAAGCCGATCTTCAAGCTGCCCGTATCGTCGATGCCGAAACGGCCGGCCGTATAGACCAGGGTGAAGGACTGCAGTGAGCCGGCCTCGAACCGGCCTTCCGGCTCGAGCTTGGCCGACCCCATCAGGTCCGGCCGGAACTCCGAATAGGGCACGCGCTCCGCTCCCTGAACGTTTTCCTCGAAGGGGCGGACCCTACAGCATGTCTCCCGAAAGGGGATACCGGTTTCGGGAGACATGCTTCAACAAAGCGCTAGGGCCTGCTGAGAATCAGGATTCACAACAGATCCTGGGGCGTTTTCGACTTGAGGGGGCTCGCTGCCCCCCAGTCGTCATTCCCGCGAAAGCGGGACTCCATTCCACATCACCATGCGGCAGGGAGGATCGGTTCACATTTGGACCCCTCGGCAACACCGTCCAAGGCCTTCACTTGGCTGCTGCCGCCAATGGAGTCCCGCTTTCGCGGGAATGACGGAGAAGGGTGGGCCGCGATGTCGCCGGTCTCTCGGGTTCGCAACGTGAATCTCAACAGGCCCTAGAGCATGGCGTCGCCGATAGTGCGAGGCAATCCGGCACGCGCCGGCCCCGGCGCCAAATGGATTGCAGACCAATCATCCTTGGTTGTGTAATTCTACTTGGAGTAGAAAAAGCATTCACTTATTCATAATCATATTGATTCTAATATGACGAATAACAGTTTCGTATTTCGTTAAAAATGGAGCATTTCCAATGCGCTTTGCTCTGACGGTATGTTTGGTTTTTTTTGCTATCGCGGCCCCATCGAGCGCCGATGCCGGCGAAAGGGCGAAAACCGCGCAGGTCGGCCAGGTCTTCGTGCTCAAGTTTCCCGGCAACCACCAGGGCGGCTATCGCTGGCTGTTGAACAGGACCAGGAGCACGGGACTGGATCGCGTCACCGTGAAGGACCTGGGCTGGACCATACATGGGGACCGCGGCTCGATCCTCACGCGCAAAGCCAGCGTGATGCGAATCAGCGTGATGCCGAACATCCCCGGGCAGGCCACGCTCGCCTTCGACTACGTGCTTGCCGGCCATGGCCGCCGCGCATTCAGGACGAAGGTCATTCGCCTGGAGATCGCCTCGAAGACCGCGGATGCGCGCTAACGCGTTTTTGGATTGATTAGGACTCGTCCACCCTGCTCCCCCGGCCCAACCATCCGATAGAGGTTACCTTTGGGGTGGTTGGGCCGGGGGAGCGGGGTGGACATCCTCAATGGATGCGGAACTCGCCATCGACGAAACGGAATTCCTGCGGCTTGATCAAGCGCTTATGCGCCACGCGCACGCGATGCAGGGCGCCGTCGAGATTGTCCGACCAGAAATCCAGGAACCCCCTGAGCTTCGGGAAGCGCGGCGCGAGGTCGTAATCCTGCCAGATGAAGGTCTGCAGGATCGCC
>JAKSBI010000537.1 GCA_022361215.1 Hyphomicrobiales bacterium
ATGGCGTTGACGCGCACGCCATGGGGCGCGTTCTCGAACGCCATGTGCTGGGTCATGGTGTTCACGGCGCCCTTGCCGGTCTTGTAGGCGAGCGTCGGGCTGGTGCAGGTGGAGGCCGTCGAGGAGACATTGACGATGGCGCCGGACGTCTGCTCCCGCATCACCGGCAGCACGTGCTTGCAGGTCATGAACATGCCCTTGAGGTTCAGCGTCATGAGCTCGTCCCACATGCCCGCATCGAGGTCCGGCGTCGGCGCGTCGCCACGCGAGCGGCCGACATTGTTGTGCAGGATATCGATGCGCCCGTAGCGCTCGACGCAGGTGGATGCGATCTTGCGGCACTCGTCTTCGGCCGTGATGTCGGCCTGCAGCACGGAGCCGGCGCCGCCCTCCTCCTCGACCAGGCGCAGGGTCTCTCGGGCGCTCTCCTCATCGCAGTCGACCAACAGCACCGTCGCCCCCTCCTGAGCGAACCGAATGGCCGCCGCGCGACCATTGCCGATCGTCTCGCCCGATTGTTGTCCGGCCCCGACGACGATGGCGGTTTTCTTTTCAAGTCTTGGCTGCGGCACTGGCTTCCTCCCTCCTACGCGCGTGTCCCGTTAGGCTGTAGCGCAGTTTTTCGATAAAAGCACATCGATCATCCAGGGGAGCAACGCATGAGGGATAAAGCTGTGTCGGAGGGAAACCGCTTCGAAGTTCTGCACGAGTTTGCCACGGCCGCGCGGGAAGCGCTGACGCCGCGTATCTGGGACTATGTCATGGGCGGGTCCGAGACCGAGACCACCCTCAGGCGCAACCGCATGGCGCTCGACGCACTGGCGTTCCGACCGCGCGTGCTGCGTGATGTCGCAACGGTCGAGACGGGCGCCAAGGTGCTGGGACACGATCTGCGGCTGCCTGTCATTCTTGCCCCCATCGGCTCACTACAGGATCTCGTGCCCGAGGGCGGCGTCGTGCCGACGCGGGCCGCGGCCCGCTACGGCGTGCTGCATATGCTGAGCCTGGTCAGCGAGCCCGGCCTCGAAGAGACGGCCGCCGCCGCCGACCACCCGAAGATCTTCCAGATCTATGTGCGAGGCGGCGCAGACTGGGTCGACGACCTCGTCAAGCGCGCCATCGACAACGGCTACGCCGCCATCTGCTTCACCGTCGACCTGGACTATTACGGCCGCCGCGAACGAGATCTCGCCAAGCGGTTCAAGACCACCGCACGCCAAGCCTCTAACGGCGAGGAGCATCAGAGCCGCTTCTCCTGGGCCGACATCGAGCGCGTCCGAGGCAATATCGACGTCCCGCTCATCCTGAAGGGCATCGCCAGGGCCGATGACGCGGTGCTCGCGGTCGAGCACGGCGTGGACATGGTCTATGTCTCGAACCATGGCGGACGGCAGCTCGACCACGGCCTCGGCGCCATCGAGATGCTGCCTGAGATTGTCGATGCCGTCGCAGGTCGTGCAGAGATTGTCGTCGACGGGGCCATCATGCGGGGGGCCGACATCGTCAAGGCCATTGCCCTCGGCGCCAATGCCGTGGGCATCGGGCGGCTGCAAGGGCTGGCTGCTGCCGCCGCCGGCGAAGACGGCGTCGTCCGCATGCTCGAGCTGCTGGAGGACGAGGTCCGGCGTACGCTGGGCATGCTCGGCGTGACCTCCTACGCGGAGCTGGATGCCAGCTACCTGACCTCGGCGACGCCGCTGGACCGGTCGCCCCTCTCCAGCGCATTCCCGCTTCTGGAAGAAGGCTATTGAGGCCGCCGCAACCAGCAGATGACCCAGAGCCCCGAACTCCTCTATCTGTCGCGCCGCGACTTGGAAGGACTCGATCTCACTGCCGGCCAGGTGATCGAGAGCATCGAGCGCGCCATTCGCGGCCGGGCTCGGGGGCAGGTCTGGAACGCGCCGAAGAGCGCGCTCTATCCGGGCGGCGACCGGTTCTTCATGGCCATGCTGGCGGTTGCCGACGATCCGCCATTCGCTGTGGTCAAGTCGCTCGGCCTGAGCTCCGACAACGCCGCGGAGGGTCGCGACAGCATCGGCGCGCTGATCACGATCTTCGACGGTGTGTCGGGCCTGCCGCTGGGGATCATGGACGGAGGCTGGGTCACGGCCGTACGAACGGCAGGCCTCAGCGCTATCGCAGCAAAGCGCTTAGCCGGGCCTGCGCCGAGGGTCGCCGCCTTCATCGGCTGCGGCGTGCAGGCGCTGAGCCATCTGCAAGTCTTCGCCGAGCTCTACGCGCTAAGGCAGATTCGCGCCTTCAGCCGCGGCACGCACGCCCGCGACCGGCTTTGCCGGAGCGCGCAGCAATTGGGGCTGGCGGCCGTAGCGACTGCAAGCGCGCAGGAGGCCGTCGAAGACGCAGATCTTGTCTTCTCGTCGGTGCCGAGCGCGCCGGACCTCGTTCCTTTTCTGGACCCGGATTGGCTGAAACCGGGCGCCTTCGCCAGCGCCATCGATCTGGGCCGCTCGTGGCAGGCCGAGCGGCTCAGCCGCTTCGACCGGATCGTCATCGACGACCTCGAGCAGGAGGCGGCCATGGAGGAATCCATGGTACGGAGGGAGCTGATCGGCGGCGATCTTGCGTCGCTCGCAACCGGCAACAGCCCGGCCCGGCGGAGCGACGACGAGCGTATCCTATTCGTCTTCCGTGGGCTCGCCCTGGCCGACCTGGCACTCTCGGCGCTCGCCTTCGAACATGCCCGCAAGACCGGCGCCGGCCTCCATCTGGAGCCCTGAGGACGCCACCGAACTGTAAAGTTTGTCGACATCCTCTAGGGCCTGTGGACATTCACCTTGTGGATGCTGGTTTTGCGAGATTGGCTCAGCTTTAGGAACGAGGGCGCAGGACATGCCTTGCATATTCAAGCCCGAGTGACGCGGAGATGGGCCA
>JAKSBI010000551.1 GCA_022361215.1 Hyphomicrobiales bacterium
ACCTCGGGCGCCTTGGAACGCCGAGGCTGTCCGCCCCAGGTCTGAATCAATCTCAAGAACTCTCGAAGAGTGCTCATGCTACGTCGTCCTTACTGGTAAGATGGTTGAGTGAGACCCGTCGCGGGACGGACCGCCGCCGATGGTGGGATGGATGCGTGCCGGAGCCGGCAACTGGCCGTGGCCAGCGGCCGGCCGGACGATCCGGCCACCGCCGGCGATGCGGTTGCGCCCTTGACGAGTCGAGAGGCGGTGAGCAGGGGGAGAGGGATGGAGACAATAATGGAAGGCAATTGGCAGCGGCATCGACCGCTTGCCAAGGCGTGTCTTCCCGACATATCCGCCCTCCGGCCTTGTCTTGTCGCGATGTGAACGTTGATCGCTGTTTGCACATCCTGACCAGTCACGGTACCGTAACCGGTCAGTTACTCACCGAGGCGGGAGGTATGGACTGCGTCGGCAGTGTTCGAATCAAGATGCCGTGAGCGCAACGTGAGGGTTTTTATGGGCGGCCCCTGCTACGTCGCGTAAGACTTTGGGGAGATTGGCAAAGATGACGGCAAATCGCCGTGATCATCTGGTCAAGACCGCGGTCGATCTTTTTTATCGCAACGGCTATCACGCGACCGGAATTGAGAAGATCTTGAACGTTTCAGGAGTCTCAAAGCCGACTCTCTATCGCCATTTCCGGTCCAAGGACGAGCTCATCATCGCGGCGCTGCATAGCTGGGACGAGGAATCGCGCGGCTGGATGCGCGAGGAGATGGCGAAGCGGGCCGATACGCCGCGCGGGCGGGTGCTGGCCCTCTTCGACGTCCTCGCCGACTGGTTCGAGGATCCGGGCTTCGCGGGCTGCATGTTCATCAACGCCACCGCCGAGTTCGCCGAGCACGACAACCCGATCCATCGGGTGGCCGCCGAGCACAAGCGGCTTCTGGCCAGTCATGTTCACAGCGAGGTGACGGGCACGGGCGTGGACGACCCGGAGGAGGTCACGGATCAGCTCATGATCCTGGTGGAAGGCGCCATCGTGAGGGCCCATACCAGCGGGCGGGGCGATGCGGCCATGCGCGCCCGCAGAATGGCCGAGGTGATTCTCGCCGATGCGCTCGACGGGCCTCGGCGCCCGCAGTGAAAGACGGGGCGGCCTAGCCCGGATGTCTCCCTCCGATGCGGGCTAACGCAGGGGAAGATCGCAGGAGGCCGAGGCGCGCGCCACGCTCGCGTCGCCGTCGTTTTCGGCCGTCTCGGTCCCGGCGGCGAGGCCCCCGAACGACTTGCGGCCCGAGATCATGTCGGCGACCGTGTGCTTGTCCAGGACCGAGATGAACGCTTCCAGCGCGGCGTCGAGCATCTGATTGATCGGCGCCTCCGACGGCTCCGCGCCGGCCGCCGCGTCCTCCTCGAAGCCGTCGGCGACGATATGGGTCGCCTCGCTCGCACGAACGATCTCGCCGACCGTGATCTCGCTCGCCGGGCGTGCCAGCCGGATACCGCCATTGCGCCCCCTGACACCCTCGATGATGCCGTGGCGCACGAGAATCGGGACCGTCTTGGCCACGTTATGCTTCGTGATGTCGTAGCGCTTGGCGATGTCGGCGATGCGGGTCAGCCGCTCTCCCGCCATGGCGCATTCCATGACGATGCGGACCGCATAGCCGCTTTGCTTGGTCAGCCGCATGGGCCTTGCTCCCATATCTCTCCTCGTATGCCAACCCTAGCACAACACCCCCGTGCTATGGCGAAAACCGAACCGGCACCGTGAAGGTCATTGTCGACTTGCGCATTCCGGACGGGAACGACGGGAAGGGGGAGGCGCGCCGCACCATGGCAAGCGCCGCGTTGTCCAAGGTCGCGTTTCCGGACCGGCCGGCGACGCGCACGGAGCGTACGCTGCCGTTGGAGCCGAGCACGAAGACCATGCGCACCGTGCCGCGCGCCCGGCCGCCGGGATGGCGCTTGAACCGTCGCAGATGCGACAGGACGCGGCTCGAATAGTTCGAAACGCTGGCCCCGCTCGTGCTGCGCTGGCTCCGGCCGGCGTTGCCCGAGATCTGGCCGACCGGGCCGCCGAGGCTCGCGGTCTTTTTCTTTCGCTTGGTGGGCTTCTTCCGGGTTTTCTTTTTCTTGGGCTTCGGCCGCGTCTCCTTGACGGGCTGCAGCGTCTCCACGGGCCGCTCTTCGCTGATCTCGTCCTCCGGCACGACCTCCGCGGCCATCTCCGGCTCCGTCTGGGTCGGCGTCTCGGGCTCGGTGAGCGCGGCCACGGCGATCTCGGTCGGCTCCTGCTCGGCGCTCGTGTCGCGGGCCGGGACGGCTTCGAGCGCGGTCTCTGAGAGAACCTGCGGCAAGGCTTCGACCGGCGCCGGCTCGGGCAAGGGCTTCGTCTCGGTCTCCTGCACGACCTTGGGCGGCGTCAGCTCCGCCAGCTCCATCGGCTTTTCGGGCTCCACGGTCTCCTTCGTCGTCTCTTCGGAAACCGTGGTGTCGCTTTTCGGCTCGGCGCTGTCCGAAAGCGCTGTGGTCGCGATGCCCCAGACCGCCGCGGGGGCACCGGCGGAGCTCTCGCTCTGCGATGTCTGGGCCGTTTCTCCGGCAACGAACATGGCCAGATGCGCGCCGGCGGAGAGCGCCACGGCGACAATCCAATGCTGCGGTCTGAGGCGCATCAGCCAGCGCTCCTTTCGGTCACGAGGCGGATCTTCTGAATGCCGGCCTTGGAGAGGGCCTCCATGATCGGGAACAGATCCGCACCCTTCAAGCGGCGGTCGACCACCACCTCGAAGGCGTCGGGCTTGGCCTGCGCGGCCGCCCGCACCACCTCGGGCAGGGCGGCGAGGCCGAGCCTGCGGCCGTCAAAATAGAGGTCCCCGGCCGACGAGACGTAGAGCCCGTTCGCAGGCACCTCCGCCGGCGGGCTCAGCGTGGTCGCGACCGGGTCGAGCTCGAAGGGCGGCTGCGGCTGCAGGGTGCCGGCCAGCAGGAAGAAGATCAGCAACAGAAAGACGACGTTGATCATCGGCACGGTGTTCTCCCGGTGCCGCGCTCTCCCTTTCTGGCTGCCGATCCGCATCGTCCCTCACCGCATCATGATCACCGGCCCGAGCTTCGTCGCCTGCGCCTGCTCGATGGCCCGGATGATGTCTTCCGCCTGCGCACTTGTCGATGGCCGCACGACGATCCTCGCCTTGCCGTCGGGGGCCGCTCCGGCCAAAGTCGGTTGCAGCTCGTCCAGGGTCACGGCTTCGCCATTGACGGTGTAGGCGCCTTCGCCCTTCACCGACACCAGGACGATGGGCGTTTGCCGATCCTCAGCCGCCGCGCTCGATTGCCCGCCGACCGCCACCTCCACATGCGCGAACCGCGTGAAGGTCGAGGCCAGCATGAAGAACAGAAGCAGCAAAAAGACGACGTCGATGATCGGCGTCATACTGAGCCGGCTGCTGGCCCGGCTGTCGGTCTCAAACCGCATGTCGGCCCTCGGCCACATGTGCCAGGCGAACCCGTGGGCCTCCGTGCTTCGAGCCCTCGACGATGCGCAACGGCGGATTGGTCATCACCTCCGTCGTGAACAGCTCCATGGTCGTCCTGATGCGGTCGGCCCGCCCCTCGAACCAGTGCAGCACCAGCGACACGGGCATGGCCACCGCCAGCCCCACGGCCGTGGTCAGAAGCGCCACCCAGATGCCGCCGGCAAGGTCGGCCGGGTTGACCTGGGCGCCGGCGGCCTCGAGAGACCGGAAGGCCTCGATCATGCCGAGCACGGTTCCGAACAGCCCGAGCAGGGGCGCCACCTGCGCCACCGCTTCGAGCCCGCGCAGATAGGACCGGAGCGACGCGATCTCCGAGAGCGCCAGGTGCTCGGCCTCCTCACGCAGATGCGCCTCGTCCCGCCCCTTGGCGGCGCCGTTCATCACGAAGGCGACCACGTTGGCGACCGGCCCTTTCAGGGCGCCGATCGCCGCAAGCGCCTTCTCGTAGTCCTGGGCCAGCCAGAGGGAGACCGCGGCGGAGATCTTCTTCTGCGACGCGCCGGTTCCGAGCAGGAACTGCCAGAGCTTGACCAGTATGATGGCGAGCGCGAAGACCGACATCGCCAGCAGCAGCGCCACCACCGGGCCGCCGAGATCGATGAAGCTCGACAGCTTGTCGACCATGGCCTCCATGGTGCCGGGGGTCAGCGCCTCGATCTCGACATCGGCCGGCTCGCCGGCGGGCGGGGCCGTCATGCCCTCCTGTCCCGCGGGTGCCGGCGCCGTGGCCGCAGGCGCCTCGTTGCCGGTCTCCGGCACCGCGGCCGGCTGCTCCGGCGCTGCGGGCGGTTGCTGCGAAGCCGCGGCCGGCTGTTCGGGCGCTGCGGATGGTTGCTCCGAAGCCGCAACCGGCTGCTCCGGCACCGTGTCTGGCGAGGAAGGAGCCGGCGTCTCCGAAGTCACGGGTGCCGACTGGGCGACCGCGAAGGCGCCTGCTGCAGTATCGCTCATGCTCATCTCTTCAGTTGGAAGCGGCCATGGTGGAGATGAAGGGGACGCCGGCGCGGCTGGACGGCTCGATCCGGTCCAGACAGGCCTCGGGCGTCAGGGTCCCCACCTTGCAGGACTTGACATCGTTCAGGAGCACCCGGCCCAGCGCCTCGCATTTGAGGCCTCGGATGTCGTATTGCTGGACGCGAATCTTCTTCGGGGAGAGCGGCCGGGACTTCAGGACCAGAAAGCGCTCGACCGATCCTTCCTTGTTGAACAGGACCGTCTCGATCGACAGAGCCTCGACCGCCACGTTCATCTTGTTGGTGAAAACGAAGCTCGCACGGCATGCGCCTTTCGCGGCGCTGACGCGATTGAGCTCGATCGACAGACGCCCCTCCGCGGCCTCAGTGGCCAGGGCGCCCTGCCCCGACACCATGGCCGCCACACAGACTGCCGGCAGAATTCCGAACGCACTCCAACGCGCCATTCCTTTAATCCCTCTCACGCCAATCCCCTGAAAACCCGTCTCGCGGAGCCGCCCATCGGCTCCCAGCCTGCGCGCCTCTCGGCTGCAACCGCCGAGGAGACGCCTCCATCTAGAATGACGTCCGAAGACGCAAAACCTTAACCTGGTTTCGTGCTTAAGTCCCGGAAGCTCGGTCGGCACACCATCGGCCCGGCACCTG
>JAKSBI010000088.1 GCA_022361215.1 Hyphomicrobiales bacterium
GGCATCAAGGGTCTCGCCTGGCGCTCGGTCGAGATCCCGCGCCTGCCGCCCAAGCCCGACCTGATGCCGCTGACCGGCGGCTATCGCCGCACGCCGGTCATGCAGGTGGGCGCCGACATCTACTGCGACAGCCAGTGCATCCTGCGCGAGCTGGAGCGCCGCTTCCCGGAGCCCACCTTCTATCCGGGCGGCGCGCCGGGCATGGTCTGGGGCGTCAGCCGCTGGACCGACGGGCCGCTGTTCACGGATGCCGTGCGCCTGGTTCTGGGCGCTGGCGCGGACGATCTGCCGGCGGATTTCGCCAGGGACCGGGGCCGGCTCTATTTCGGGCCCGACAGCGACTTGGACGCGGTCAAGGCCGACCTGCCCCATGTGATCGCGCAGCTCCGCGCCCAGATCGGCTGGATGAACCAGCGCCTCGAGGGCGGCCGCCGGTTCATGCTGGGCGACGCGCCCGGCCTGCCCGACCTGCTGGACTACTATCTGATCTGGTTCCTGCGCGGCCGCTGGGCCGGCGGTCCCGCGTTCCTCGCGCAGTTCCCCGCCCTGGTGGCCTGGGAGGCGCGCATGCGGGAGATCGGCCACGGCACGCCGAGCGACCTGGGATCGGCCGAGGCCCTGGAGATCGCCCGCGCCGCCGAGCCGGCGACACCGGAGCGGGCCGACGCGCAAGACCCGCAAGGCCTGACGCCCGGCATGCCGGTCTCCGTGGTCCCCGACGTCGACGGCGGCGACCCGCCGGTCGAGGGCACGGTCCACGCCGTCGATACGGAAACCATCGCGATCCTGCGCGACGACGACCGCGCCGGCCGCGTCTGCATCCACTTCCCGCGCGTCGGCTTCCGCGTCGCGCCCGTCTGAGCCCGCTACCGCCGGACTGGTTCGAGGCAACGCACACCCTCTCTCCCGTCATTCCTGCGAAAGCAGGACTCCCTTGGCGGCAGCAGCAGAGCGGATGACCCAAAGGGTCTTTCCGGCATTGCCGCCCACGAGAGACTGGAGCGTCAACCGATCGGACTGTGCGGGTGGAACCTGTAAATGGGTTCCTGCTTTCGCAGGAACGACGAGGGAGGATCACCTCACGCCGAACAAAATGAACGGCTCCCCACGACCGATCCGGTTCGCGCCAACTCACGCCCCCCTCCGTCATTCCTGCGAAAGCAGGACTCCATTGGCGGTTGCGGCGGAATACAGGACCCGAATGTTGTTCTGGGCCTACGATCCACGGAAGGTGCGCGCGCGAGCCGATAGGATTGGTCGGGTGGTCCGGATAAATGGATTCCTGCTTTCGCAGGAATGACGGAGAGTGTGGGGAGGCCCTAGAGAGGGACTGAGCGCATGGCGACTTACATTGAAGACC
>JAKSBI010000414.1 GCA_022361215.1 Hyphomicrobiales bacterium
AGGTGGCCGACGCGATCAAGGAACGGGCGCAGAATAGCGGGCTCGAGCCCTATTTCGACGAGGTGCTGGTGCCGATGGAAGAGGTTGTCGAGCTCCGCCGCGGCCGCAAGGTTGCGTCCGAGCGGAAGTTCTTCCCCGGTTATGTGCTGGTCAAAATGGATATGAACGATCAGACCTATCATCTGATCAAGAACACGCCGAAGGTCACAGGCTTCCTGGGTACAGACAAGAAGCCGATCCCGATTTCGGACGAGGAGGCCCAGCGGATTCTCCAGCAGGTGCAGGAGGGTGTGGAGCGGCCGAAGCCTTCGGTCACCTTCGAGGTCGGCGAGCAGGTGCGGGTGGCGGACGGGCCGTTCGCCTCCTTCAACGGTCACGTCGAGGAGGTGGACGAGGAGAGGGCGCGGCTCAAGGTGGCCGTGTCGATTTTCGGCCGGGCCACCCCGGTCGAGCTGGAATACGGTCAGGTCGAGAAGCTGTAGCGGCCTGACGGTGTGGGAGGTCTTCGGGATGGCGCCACCGTCCCGCGGGCCGCGACCACAAACCCTGAAGGACGGGCCGCGCGACGGCCCGAAACGGGAGTGACATGGCGAAGAAGATCGAAGGTTACCTGAAGCTGCAGGTGCCGGCCGGGCAGGCCAACCCGTCGCCGCCCATCGGGCCGGCGCTCGGCCAGCGCGGCATCAACATCATGGAGTTCTGCAAGGCCTTCAACGCGGCCACGCAGAACATGGAGCAGGGCTCGCCGATCCCGACGGTCATCACCGTCTATCAGGACAAGTCCTTCACGTTCGAGACCAAGACGCCGCCGGCGTCCTACTTCCTGAAGAAGGCCGCCAAGCTCGGCAAGGGCTCCCAGGAGCCCGGCCGCGACGTCGCCGGCAAGGTGACCCAGGACCAGCTCCGCGAGATCGCCGAGGCCAAGATGGTCGATCTGAATGCGAACTCCGTCGAGCAGGCCATGAAGATCATCGCGGGCTCGGCGCGGTCCATGGGCCTCGAGGTTCAGGAGTAAGGGCGATGGCGAAGGTTGGAAAGAGACTGAAGGCGGCGCGCGAGGGTATCGACCGGGACGCGATGCTCGGCGTCGAGGAGGCCGTCAAGCTCGTCAAGCAGGGCGCCACGGCCAAGTTCGACGAGACCGTCGAGATCGCCATGAACCTGGGCGTCGACCCGCGCCATGCCGATCAGATGGTGCGCGGCGTCTGCCAGCTCCCCAACGGCTCCGGCCGCACGGTCCGCATCGCCGTCTTCGCCAAGGGCGACAAGGCCGAGGAGGCCAAGGCCGCGGGCGCCGACGTGGTCGGCGCGGAGGATCTGGTGGAGAAGGTGCAGAAGGGCGAGATCGATTTCGACCGCTGCATCGCGACGCCCGACATGATGCCGCTGGTGGGCCGCCTCGGCAAGATCCTGGGCCCGCGCGGCCTGATGCCGAACCCGAAGGTGGGCACGGTGACGCCGGACGTGGAGGCCGCGGTCAAGTCGCAGAAGGGCGGCGCGGTGGAGTTCCGGGTCGAGAAGGCCGGCGTCATCCATGCCGGCGTCGGCAAGGCGAGCTTCTCCGAGGACGCGCTGGTGCAGAACATCAAGGCGTTCGCCGACGCGGTGCAGAAGGCCAAGCCGTCGGGCGCCAAGGGAACTTATGTGAAGCGCGTCGCCGTCAGCTCGACCATGGGCCCGGGGGTGCGTGTCGAGCCGTCGAGCGTGATCGCGTCGGCGGCTGCCGAGTGACGAGTTTCGGGGCGGTTCGCCGCCCCGAATGGGACCGGGTCTGAGCGGCTCGGTCCGAACCTGTCCGAGATTGCAGGTGCTGCAGAGCTTAAGCCCGAAAAGGGGCCTGCATGAGACGGGAGCAGACAGACGGCCGGCCGCGCCAGCGGCTCGGTCGTGGGTTTGAACCTGAGGCCGGCGCCGGGGCACGTGGCCCATGCGTCGGATTGGACAGGCAAGTGAGCGCCGCCAGGGGCGTCGCGGCTTGCCGGCCGCGACCGAGCTGGCGGCAGTGTGCAATCGCGGTGAGGGCCGAGTGGCCCAGCCGCATGACTGGAGAGTGCAGGTGGACAGAGCGCAAAAACGCGAGCTCGTTGCAGCGCTTCACGACGTCTTCTCCGCCACCGGCGTGATCGTCGTCGCCCATTATTCGGGCCTGACGGTGGCGCAGATGACCGATCTCCGGCGTCGCATGAGGGACGCCGGCGGGCAGGTCAGGGTGACGAAGAACCGGCTGGTCAAGCTTGCTCTCGAAGGGACCGAGGCGAAGGGCATCGAGGACCTGTTTGCGGGGCCGACATGCATCGCCTTCTCCGACGACCCGGTCGCTGCACCCAAGGTTGCCGTCGAATTCGCAAAGGAGAACGAGAACCTCGTGATCCTGGGCGGCACCATGGGCGAGACCGTTCTGGACCCTTCGGGCGTCAAGTCTCTGGCGAGCCTGCCATCGCTCGATCAACTCCGCGGCAAGCTGGTCGGCCTGATTCAGGCCCCGGCCGGCAAGGTCGCGCAGGTGGTCAACGCTCCCGCGGCCAAGCTCGCCCGCGTGTTTAGCGCGCAGGGCCAGCAGGACGAGGCGGCGTGACGTGCGCCACGACTGCGAACCAGGTTCAAACCGATAGGACAAGGTATTATGGCTGATTTGGAAAAGATTGCAGACGAGCTCTCCGGCTTGACCGTTCTGGAAGCGGCCGAGCTGGCGACGATGCTCGAGGAGAAATGGGGCGTTTCGGCGGCGGCGCCGGTCGCCGTCGCGGCCGTCGCCGGCGCTGCCGGCGGGGATGCCGCCGCGGCCGAGGAGAAGACCGAGTTCGACGTCGTCCTGACGGCGTTCGGCGACAAGAAGATCAACGTCATCAAGGAAGTTCGCGGCATTACCGGCCTCGGGCTGAAAGAGGCGAAGGATCTGGTCGAAGGCGTGCCGAAGGCCGTCAAGGAAGGCGTCTCGAAGGACGAGGCGGAAGAGATCAAGAAGACGCTCGAAGAGGCAGGCGCGACGATCGAGCTCAAATAGCATTACCGTGCGTCACCGGGCCCGGCCATGCGCCGGGCCCGGAACCCAATGAGATGGGACGGTTCCCCTGAGCCCCGCGTCAGGTCCGGGATCTCAGGCGAGCCGTTCACGAGCGAAATGAGGAGCCAGATGGCGCAGCACACGTTCACCGGTCGCCGGCGGATCAGAAAGAAGTTCGGCCAGATCGCCGAGGTGGCGGCGATGCCGAACCTCATCGAGGTGCAGAAGCAGTCCTACGATCAGTTCCTGATGGTCGAGGAGCCGGAGGGCGGCCGCGAGGATGCGGGTCTCCAGGCGGTCTTCAATTCCGTCTTCCCGATCAAGGATTTCTCCGAGCGCGCTCAGCTCGAGTTCGTGCGCTACGAGTTCGAGCAGCCGAAATACGACGTGGACGAGTGCCAGCAGCGCGGCATGACCTTCGCGGCGCCGCTGAAGGTGACGCTGCGGCTCATCGTGTTCGACGTCAACGAGGAGACCGGCGCCCGCTCCGTCAAGGACATCAAGGAGCAGGACGTCTATATGGGCGACATGCCGTTCATGACGCCCAACGGCACCTTCATCATCAACGGCACCGAGCGCGTCATCGTCTCCCAGATGCACCGCTCCCCCGGCGTGTTCTTCGACCACGACCGCGGCAAGACCCACTCCAGCGGCAAGCTGCTGTTTGCGGCCCGCATCATTCCCTATCGCGGCTCCTGGCTCGATTTCGAGTTCGACGCCAAGGACCTCGTCTATGTGCGCATCGACCGCCGCCGCAAGCTGCCGATCACCACGCTGCTCTACGCGCTCGACCTGGACGACGAGGGCATCCTCTCGACCTTCTACGACTCGATCCCGCTGAAGGCCGCCAAGGAGGGCTGGCGCATGCCGTTCCAGCCGGACCGGCTGCGCGGGCTGAAGCCGTCGAGCGACCTGGTCAACGCCAAGACCGGCGAGGTGGCCATCGAGGCCGGCCGCAAGATCACCGCGCGGCTCGTCAACAAGCTCGCGGGCGAGGGCCTGAAGGAGCTCCTGATCAAGGACGAGGACCTCTACGGCCGCTACATGGCCGAGGACCTGGTGGACCTTGAGACCGGCGAGATTCATATCGAGGCGGGCGAGGAGCTCACCGAGGAGCACGTCACCAAGCTCCGGGAGCTGAAGATCAAGGAGATCCCGGTTCTCGACATCGACCACGTCAATATCGGCGCCTTCATCCGCAACACGCTGAACGTGGACAAGAACTCCAACCGGGACGAGGCGCTGCTGGACATCTACCGGGTCATGCGCCCGGGCGAGCCGCCGACGCCGGAGGCGGCCGAGACGCTGTTCAACGGCCTGTTCTTCGACGCCGAGCGCTACGACCTCTCGGCGGTCGGCCGCGTGAAGATGAACATGCGGCTCGATCTGCAATGCGAGGACACCGTTCGCACGCTGCGCAAGGACGACATCCTGTCCGTCATCAAGACGCTGGTGGAGCTGCGCGACGGCAAGGGCGACATCGACGACATCGACCATCTCGGCAACCGGCGGGTGCGCTCGGTCGGCGAGCTGATGGAGAACCAGTACCGCATCGGCCTGCTGCGCATGGAGCGCGCCATCAAGGAGCGCATGAGCTCCGTCGATATCGACACCGTGATGCCGCAAGACTTGATCAATGCGAAGCC
>JAKSBI010000453.1 GCA_022361215.1 Hyphomicrobiales bacterium
ATCGCCGAGATCAAGCGGTTCCTCTCCTATATGCCGTCCCACTGCAACGAGCCGCCGCCGCGCGCGCCCGTGCCCGCCGGCAGCGGCGACAGGGTTGCCGACATCGCCCAGATCCTGCCCGAGAGCCGCAAGCGCGGCTACGACGTGCGCAAGATCATCGATTGCCTGGCCGACACCGACAGCTTCTTCGAGTTCAAGCCCCGCTTCGGGCGCACGGCCGCGGTCGGGCTCGCCCGCCTCGACGGCCGCACCGTCGGGTTCGTCGCCAACAATCCCATGGGCAAGGCAGGGGCGCTGGACGTTGCGGGCTGTGAGAAGGCGACGCGCTTCCTCGTGCTCTGCGACTCCTTCAATATCCCCGTGATCCTGCTGGTCGATACGCCCGGCTTCGTCATCGGCATCGAGGGCGAGCGCCAGAAGGCGCCGGGCAAGATCATGAATTTCATGACCGCGCTGCAGATGTGCACCGTGCCCAAGCTCTCGGTGATCATGCGCAAGAGCTACGGGCAGGCCTATCTCAACATGGGCGGCGGCAGGAACTCCGACGAGGTCGCCGCCTGGCCGACCGCCGAGGTCAGCTTCATGGACCCGGTCTACGCTACCAAGATCGTGACCTGGGGCCGGGAGACGTCGGAGGACGAGCGAGCGGAGATCGAGGCGGAGATGGCACGCGACAGCTCGGCCTTCGATCTCGCCGAGATCTACGCGGTGCAGACGGTGATCCGGCCGCAGGACACGCGTCGCTACCTCATCGATATGCTGGAGATCCACGAGATGCGCCCGACGGGCGGCGTAGGCAGACATCGCATGGCCGGCTGGCCGACGACTTACTGAAGCGGGAAAGCAAAGGGGGCACAGATGGCAAGAACGGACGTCACGTCGGAGGTGATCGGGTCCGTCTGGAAGATCGAGAAGGCCGTCGGCGACGCCGTCGAGGCGGGCGAGATCATCATGATCCTCGAATCCATGAAGATGGAGATCCCTGTCGAGGCGCCCGTGGGCGGCACCATCGCGGAGCTCGCGGTGGCGCCGGAGGACTCCGTCGACGAGGATCAACTGTTGTGCGTGATCGAAAGCTAGACCCGGACAAGCCAGACGCCCGGCGCGCGGAGATCGACGAGCTGAGCCGGCGCCGCGGCTTTGCGTCCGAGATGGGCGGCCCCGAAAACGTAGCGCGCCAACACAAGGCCGGGCGGCTGACGATCCGGGAGCGCATCGCGCGACTGACCGATGAGGGCAGCTTCCGCGAGATCGGCACGCTGGCCGGGTCCGGCGACTACGACGAAGCACACCGGCTGATCGAGACGACGCCCGCGCCCTATGTGGCGGGCACCGCCCATATCGACGGACGCCCGGTGGCGATCGGCGGGGAGGACTTCACGGTCCGTGGCGGCACCACCTTCAGCGTGGCGCGGCGCAAGGGCGGGCAGGGCGGTTTCATCGAGGACCTGGCCCATCATTACAGAATCCCGCTGGTCAATCTGATCGACGGCGCGGGCGGCACGGTGACGTCCGCGAAACGGCGCGGCTATGTCGTCTTTCCCGGCGTCGACGGATTCGAGCGCTCGGTCGAGCTCCTGGGCGAAGTGCCCGTGGTCTCCGCCGTGCTCGGCACCGCGGCGGGCGGCCCCGCGGGGCGGGCCATCCTCTCCCACTTCTCCGTCATGGTGCGCGGCACCAGCCAGATCTTCGCCGCCGGGCCGCCGGTGGTGAAGCGGGCGCTCGGCAAGGAGATCGACAAGGAGGCGCTGGGCGGCGCTTCCATTGCCGTCGACACGGCCGGCACCATCCACAACGCGGCGGACAGCGAGGACGACGCCTTCGAGCAGATCCGCCGGTTCCTGAGCTTCATGCCGCAGAACGTCTGGGAGCTGCCACCGAGCACGGCGCCGTCCGATCCCGTCGAGCGTCGGGAGGAGGAGTTGCTCGAGATCGTGCCTGAGCAGCGGACCCGGCCCTACGACATGCGCCGGCTCGTCGCCCTGGTGGTGGATGAGGGCTCCGGCTTCGAGGTCCGGCCGACCTATGGCCGCGCCGTGATCACGCAACTCGCCCGGCTCGGCGGCCGGCCCGTCGGCGTGATCGCGAACGATCCCAAGATCTATGGCGGGGCCATGGATGCGGACGCGGCGCGCAAGCAGATCCACTTCATGGAGCTTTGCGACACTTTCCATATCCCGCTGGTGTTCTTCGTCGACGTGCCGGGCTTCATGGTCGGACCCAAGGCCGAGGCCGAGGGGGCGCTGCGCGAGGGCATGCGCGCCGTCTACACCGCCGGCCAGCTCACCGTGCCGACTATCACCCTGGTGGTCCGCAAATGCTATGGCATGGCCGGCATGGCCACCTGCAACAAGAACGACATCGATCTGAAGCTCGCCTGGCCGACCGGGGAATGGGGCTCGTTGCCCATCGAGGGTGGGGTCGCCGCGGCGTTTCGCCGCGAGATCGACGCCGCCCCCGACCCCAAGGCCAAGGAGCAGGAGATCGAGGCGGAACTGCGCGCCTATGCCTCACCGTTCCGCACGGCGGAGGCTTTTGCCGTCGAGGAGATCATCGATCCCAGGGAGACGCGGCCGGTGCTTTCGGCGTTCATCGCCCTCGCCGAGGGGCGTCTACGCACAAATCTTGGGAAACATGACAAGGCGGGTGTTGCACCCTAGGCGCGCACGGGCCATGTTTACACCTGAGCCGACCGAAGCGGTCAGAGATTCGAGAGTCCCGAGTGCCGGCATGTCCGAGAAGACCAAGTCCGATAGAGCCGAAGTCCTTGCTGCCAACAAGGCGTTCTATGCCGCCTTCCGTGCGGCGGATTTCGAGGCCATGGACGTGCTTTGGTCGCGCAACCGGGAAGTGACCGTCTTCCATCCGAACTGGCCGGGTATCAGCGGGCGCCAGGATGTCATGGAGTCCTGGTTCCGCATCATGATCGAGGGCTCGCCGCCCGACATAGAGCCCGCCGCGCCCGTGGTGATCCTGACGCGCATGACGGCCCTGGTGATCTGCGACGAGCTGATCGGCGACAACCGCATGATCGCCACCAACGTCTTCGTCAAGGAGGACGGCGCCTGGCGCATGACCCACCACCAGGCGACACAGCTCCCCGAGCCAGCCAGCCAGGGGCCCGAGAGCGGCCGCGGGTAGCACGCATACGGTCTGGTCCCGAGCCAGACCCTTCCCGACTTCTCTGGTCGATTTGCTGTCGTACCGACAGTCGCGGCTACTGCGCGTCCTGCAGGATCATGTCGCTCGCCTTCTCCGCAATCATGATCGTGGGGGCATTGGTGTTGCCGGAGACGATGGTCGGCATGATGGAGGCATCCACCACGCGCAAGCGGTCGACGCCGTGGACGCGCAGCCGGTCGTCGACGACCGCCATCGGATCCGTGCCCATCTTGCAGGTGCTGGTGGGGTGATAGATCGTCTGCGAGATGTTGCGCGCCATTTCCAGCAACTCGGCATCGGTCTTCGCTCTCGGGCCGGGAACGCGTTCCCCGACGATGAAGGGGGACAGGGCCTTGGTTTCGGTCAGGCGCCGCGACGTCCGCATGCCCGCGACCGCCGTCTCCTGGTCGAGCCTGGTCGAGAGGTAGTTCGGATGGATCTCCGGATAGACGTGCGGGTCGGGTGACGTGATGGCGATGCGTCCCCGGCTCTCGGGGCGCAGCTGACAGACCGACATGGTGATGCCGGAGAAAGGGTGCATCTCGATGCCGGGCTTGTCGGCGCTGAGCGGCTGGAAATGGAACTGGATGTCCGGCTCGTCCAAATCCGGGTTCGTCTTGCAGAAGATGCAGACCTGGCTGGCGCCCATGGCCATGGCGCCACGCCGCGCCAGGACATATTGCAGCCCGATCAGCATGCGGCGGAAGACGTTGTTGATCTCGTCGTTCAGGGTCGGGACGTTGACCTCGTAGATCATGCGGATCTGCAGATGGTCCTGCAGGTTCTCGCCGACGCCTTGCAACTCGTGACGGACGGGGATCTCGACGCTCTGGAGCAGCGGGCCGGGGCCGATGCCGGAGAGCTGCAGAATCTGCGGCGACCCGATGGCGCCCGCGGACAGGACGACCTCTCCGCCGGGCTTGAGCGTCGCGTGGTGGGGCCTGCCGTCGACCGAGAAGCCGATGCCCTTCGTCTCCCGGCTGTTCCCATCGCCGAAGAGCAGACGCTCGACATGGGCATGGGTGACGATCTCGAGGTTCTTGCGCTTGCGGGCGGGGCGCAGATAGGCGACGGCCGTGGAACAGCGAAACCCCTTGCGCGCGGTCAACTGGAAGTAGCCCGCGCCCTCCTGCGTCGCGCCGTTGAAGTCGTCGTTCTCGGGGATGCCGATCTCGTCTGCCGCATTGATCAGCGCCCTGCAGACGTCGCGGTGGACGCGCATGTCGGAGACCGAGAGCGGCCCGCCGTCGCCGTGGAAGTCGTCCGGGCCGCGCTCCTGGTTTTCGGCACGGATGAAATAGGGCAGGACGTCGTCATGGGACCAGCCGACATTGCCGAGCTGCCGCCAGTGATTGTAGTCGGCATGCTGGCCCCGGATGTAGAGCAGGCCGTTGATCGAGCTCGAGCCGCCCAGCGTCTTGCCCCGCGGCCAGTCGATGCTGCGCCCGTTGAGGCCCGGGTCGGGCTCGGTCTTGTAGCACCAGTCGGTCTTCGGGTTGTGAAGCGTCTTGAAGTAGCCGACCGGAACGTGGATCCACGGGTTCGTGTCCCTGCCGCCCGCCTCCAGTAACAGAACGCGATAGTTGCCATTGGCGCTCAGCCGGTTGGCGAGCACGCAGCCCGCCGAACCCGCTCCGGCCACGATGAAGTCAAATTGCCCGACGGATTGCGTCACCCCAAATCACTCCCGCCGCCTCTCCACCGCTCGGTGATGTCCGGCGATGGTCGGCTGCCTTCCCAGAGCCCTTCCTGCTGTCCGGTTGCGCCATCTCCCGCACGGTGTCGACCGTCTCTGGAGCCTGTCGCGATCATTCTGATTCGCGCCATTGCTCCAGCTCTTTGTTGAAGCATGTCTTTTGTCCCGAAACCGGTACCCACTTTCGGGAGACATGCTTTAGAGCGCCACCGCATTCTACAGCGTTGCACAAATTCCCCGGATGTGACAATAATGAAAAAAATAATTTCATTTTCGCACTCACAGTTTGACCAGGGAGGATCGGGAATGCTCAGCGAAAAGCTCAAGACCGTGTCTCGTCGGGATCTGCTGCGACTGACGAAGCAGTTCGGGATCACGTCGACGCTGTTTGCCGCGGGATCGCTGTCGGGCGCGGTGACGCTGCCTCGGCTCGCGGAGGCGGCGGACTCGATGTACAAGAAGCGCTTCAAGACCGAGGCCAAGCACAAGCTCAAGTTCGGCGCCTCGGGCTTCACTGCGAAGAACCTTCTGATCGAGCGGGCCGGTTGCCTGCAGTTCGCGCGTGACCTGGAGGAGCGCACGGACGGCGCCATCCGGGTCGAGTTCATCGGCGCCAATCAGATTTGCGGCCAGCTCAACTGCGTGAAGAAGGCCCAGCAGGGCATCGTCGACATCTATGCGGCCTCGACCCAGAACTCGGCGGGCGGTGCGCCATACCTGAACGTGCTCGACTACGCCTACATGTTTCCGAGCCGCGCATCGCAGTACTACTTCCTCTATCACCCGGGCAGCCAGAAGGTGCTGCGCGACCAGATGCGCAAGCGCCACGAGATCGAGTTCCTGTTCAGTCACGCGGAGCTGCGTGGCATCCAGCTGGGGCTCGGCTGGAAGGACAAGCCGCTCGTCAAAAGCGTGACGGAGCTGGCCGGCACGAAGAACCGCGTCACCGGTACCCAGCTCGGCCGTATCGCCATGACCCTGATGAACCTCAATCCGACGCCGATCGCTTGGTCGGAAACCCTCGACGGTCTCAAGCAGGGCCTGATCGACGGCGCCGAGACCTGGGCGGCGGCCGTGGCCTACGCCAACATGTCGCCCGTCGTCTCCCAGTCCGTAAACCTGGAGTTCTTCTGCGGCACAGAGCACACCGCTATGAGCACGAAGGCTTTCGACAAGCTTGGCGGCGAGCTTCAGGACGCGGTCATGGAGTCGGCCTATCTGGCGCAGGTTCACGTGCAGGCGGCCAACGAGGCGTCGCTGGTCAACACGGTCGGGTTCACCGACCCTCAGCTGCCGAACACGCTCTTTGCCAAGCACAATGTGCGGGTGGCGTGGCTCTCCGACGCGGCCAAGAAGGAAGCCGAGCAGATGTGCTCGCCCGAATTCCAGCCGAAGGAATGGGAGAAGTGGCGCTCGCGCCTCAACGCCTGGTCGGGCGGGATGGACACCTACAAGTTCGTCTACGACATCGCGCGCGAGATCCCAAAGGACACGCTCGCCGAGAATGTCGAGCCGCGCCGCTGGTGGAAGGGCTGAGCCGAAGACCTTGAATGAGGGCGCGGCGCCGGCCGCGCCCATCTTCTCTCAGCGTCAGCTTTCGGATTGTGACTTGAACTGTGGCCGCTTGGACCACGCCACACGAGCCGTTGTGCCGTCGTCCGGAGCGCGCCTGCCGGGGAGGCAACGAAAATGCTCAGATGGCTTGACGAGAACATCGAGAAGACGGTGATCCTCGTGAGTTACGTGGTGATGACGGCGATCATCTTCGTCGAGGTGATCCGCCGCTTCGCCTTCGGCGCGCAGGCGGCCTGGAGCTCGACGGTCCCCATCTATCTCTTCCTCTGGGTGACGTGGATCGGCTGCGCCTACAACTGCAAGATGCGCAGCCATCTGCGCTTCGAAGAGCTGAGGATGCGCCTTCCCTACGCGGGGCAGTTCTTCTGCCTCGTCGTCGATCATCTTGTCTGGATCGGTTTCGCGATCCTGGTCATCTACTTCTCATTGGAGCAGGTGGAGATCTCGCACAGGAACTTCGCCATCGTGCAGGGCACCGACGACGTCATGCAGTGGTGGTTCTACATGGCGACGCCCATCGGGTTCGCGTTGGTGATCTACCGCGTGACCCGAAACCTGCTGGATGACATCCGCCGCTTTCGAAACAACGAGCCGATGCCGATCAAGCTCAACGAGGCCGGGGAATAGGGGCGCGCGATGACTGAGCTCTGGATCACGCTTATCTCGATCGGCGTCACGATCCTGTTCGTGATGGGCCTTCCGATCTTTCTGATTATCAGCCTGTGGGTCATCGGCGTCAGTATCGTCATCGACTTCACGCTCGCCAATATCGGCGTGACGCTTTACGAGGGCTTGAACTTCTTCGGGCTGCTGGCGCTGCCGCTCTTCGTCCTGACCGGCGATCTGATCAACAATGCCGGGATTGCCAAGCGGCTTTCCGATTTCGCCTATTCTATTCTCGGCTTCATCAGGGGCGGCATGGCCATGTCGGCGCTCGGCGCCTGCGGCCTGTTCGCCGCCATCTCCGGATCGAACTCCGCCACCACGGCGACCATCGGGTCGATCATGCACCCGGAGATGACCAAGACCAATTACGACAAGAACTTCGCGGCGGCCACGGTTGCGGCGGGCGGTACGGTCGGCATCATCATCCCGCCGAGCATCACCTTCATCGTCTACGGCTTCCTGATGCACCTGTCGATCAGCGACTTGTTCCTCGGTGGCATGATCCCGGGCGTTCTGATGGTCGTGTCCATGCAGGTGGCCTGCTGG
>JAKSBI010000771.1 GCA_022361215.1 Hyphomicrobiales bacterium
GATCCTCAACCGCGCCTTTCCCAAGGCCGTGGCCCGGCTGCACCCGCCGAAGGCGCCGTCGCTGCCCAACCCGAAGCCGCGCGTGCAGGTGGCGAGCCGCAAACAGGCGGCACCCATCCGCGTCGCCGCCCTCCCCACGCCTCCCCGCGCGCGCGATCAGTTGCGTGGGACGCTGGAGATGCACCCCCTTCCGGGGCCGCAGCCCGTGATCGTGAAATCGGTGGCGCCCCAGGAGCTGGCGAGGATCAAGGCCAAGCCCTATCACGTTCAGGTCGGCGCCTATTCGAGCGCGGACGACGCCGTGGCCCGCCTTCGGGAGGTCAGCTCCAAGGCCAAGGACGTGATCGGCAACCGCAAGGCCATCGCCCTGCCCTTCCAGCGCAAGCCGAAGCAGTATCTCTACCGCGCCCGCTTCGCAGGCTTCGACCAGAACGCAGCGAAGAGGACCTGCGCGGCCCTCAAGCGCCGCTCCATCACCTGCGTCATCATGCTCGCGGAATAGCGCGACGGAGACCGGAGGGCTTTTGGGCCTGAGGCGATCGCCTGTCCGGCCTTTCGGCACATGAGCGCCTTTTTCCCCCTCGACCTTCGTTGAGGGGCCAGTGGAATGGAGCCCGGATCAGGTCCGGGCATGACGAGCTATGGGACGCGGGTCGCCTGATCCAAACGACGCGACGCTCCCCCCCTTGAGATCCAAGGCCAGTGTCCGAGCCCTCCAAACAGGACCGCGGCGCTACGCCTTACCGCCCAGCAGAAGATCCTTGGCCTCGTTGATCTTCGAGGCGAGGTAGTTGGAGCCGCCCTGGTCGGGGTGCAGCTTTTTCATCAGGGTGCGGTGGGCGTGCCGGATCTCGTCGGGGCTGGCGCCCGGTGCGAGGCCAAGGATCTCGTAGGCTTCGTCCACGGTCATGCGCTTGCCGCCGCCAGCGCCGCCGGCACCCTGGCCGGCGCGGGCGTCGCCGGTCTCGTCCCGCCAGCCGGGTTGCGTGCGGTCAAGATAGGCCTCCAGAAGATGTGCGCTCTGGGCATCCTCGTCGCGGCATTCGGACCAGAGCGCGATCAGCTCGCCACGGCCCAGCTCGCCGAGCTCCCGCCCGGCGAAATTGCCCTTGAGGACCTGGCCGCCGATGTCACCGGTGTCGTGATCCAGGCTCATCTCGAAAAAGGCGGTGCGCACCCGCGACTGCTGTCCCGCGGTCTTGCTGGCGTTACCCGGAAAGCCGCCGGGGATGCCGAACGACAGGCCGCGCCCCAGCAGCATGGTGCCGATCAGCGCCAGCGGCACGGCGAGCGGGAAGCGCCCGGTGACCGCGAACAGCGCCGCCAGCCCGATCGCGCCCCAGCCGCCGATGAGGCGGAGCTGCCGCGCCAGCTTCTTGGGGTCCGCGCTCATGAAACCGCGGGCCGCCACGAAAAGCAGCACCAGGACAGCAAGCCCAATCAGGAAATACGGCATCGACTCTGCTATTTCATCTGCTCGAGCAGCAGTCTCGTGTTGCCGCCGCGCGTCCGGCTCAGATCCTCAAGCGCGTCCTGGCCGCCCGCGGCATAGACCGCCACCGCCGCCAGCAGCTCGCGGAGCTGTCCGGCGGAGCCGGCGTCGAAGCGGCAATAGGCGCCGCCGGTCAGCCGCGCGATCTCGCGAAAGGCGCGCTCGGCTTTCGGCTCGTAGCCTTCCTGGAACAGGAACACCGGCACGCGCAGCAGCCCAAGCTCGCCCGCGAGCGCGCACAGACGGTCGATGTCCTCCTCCATGCAGTCGCCCACATAGACGAGGGCGTTGACGGGCGTCTCCTCGCTTTCGCGCCTGGCATGAGTCAGGACCTTGCCGATCTGGGTGTAGCCGCCCTGACAGGACACCTGGGTCATCAGGCGGGCGAGCGCGTCCGGGTCGTCCACCCATTTGCTGGAGCGGCACTCTCCGAAACCGCGGAAATAGACGAGCTGCACATCGAGCCCACCGACCTTCTTGACCTCGCGGAACATGTCCGCCTGAAGACCCAGCGCCAGATCCCAGGTCGGCTGGCGGCTCATGGTCGCGTCCATGGCGAACACCAGGCGGCCGCGGCGGCCGGTCCGCTCCGCCGGCGCCATATCCTTGACGCGGGCGAGGAAGTCGGCGACTTCCGCTTCGGACGATTGCGCCTCCGGAAGGGTCTCGGCCTGGTCCTTTTTCTCGACTGGCGGCTTCGTGTCACTCATGACTGCTCATCGATCCGGGTCGTCTTCATTCCCATGTCTCACCGCCCCTAGGGCCTGTTGACCTTTACGTTGCGGTGCTGGCGGGTCACATTCGAGGGCTGGCTAGGCGCGGAAAGCGACGCAGTGCCTTTCCACTTCTAGCTTTTCGCAACGACGTCCAGCCCTCGAATGTGACCCGTCCCTGCGGGATTTTGCGAGATCGGCCCATCTCGGCGTCACTCGGGCTTGAATATGCGCTGCCTGTCCTGCGCCCTCGTTCCTAAAGCTGAGCCAATCTCGCAAAACCAGCATCACAACGTAAAGGTCAACAGGCCCTAGACCACAGTGTCTTATAGACACAGATGGGCGCGATTCCGCAACGCGGCAATATGCGGACGCCGGCGCCGCACCGGAGGCATCAGGCCTTGCGCTCGGGCGTGAGCGACAGCAGCGCCGCGTTGCCGCCGGCCGCGGTGATATCCGTGGTACGCACGCGCTCGACCGCGAACCGGGCCAGATAGTTGGGGCCGCCCGCCTTGGGACCGGTGCCCGAGAGCCCCTCGCCGCCGAAGGGCTGAACGCCCACGACCGCGCCGATCTGGTCGCGGTTCACATAGACGTTGCCGACGCGCGCGCGCCTGGCCACGAAATCGGCCGTCGCCTCGTTGCGCGTGTGAACGCCGAGCGTGAGGCCGTAGCCGGTGGCGTTGATGGCATCGCAGACATCCGCGAGCGCATCGCGTCCAAATCTTATCACATGCAGGATCGGGCCGAACACCTCGCACTCCATGACCGAGAGAGATGCGATCTCGTAAGCCGCGGGCGCGACGAAGCAGCCGTTCCGGCACGCCTCCGGCAGGGGCAGGTCGATCAGCTCGGTCGCTTCGGCGCGCATGCGCGTCTTGTGCGCTTCCAATACGGCTGCGGCCGGCTCGTCGATCACGGGGCCCACATCCGTGGCATAGTCCATGGGATCGCCGAGCGACAGCTCCTCCATGGCACCGCACAGCATGGTCACGACCGCATCCGCCACGTCGTCCTGAACGAACAGCACGCGCAGCGCCGAGCAGCGCTGCCCCGCACTGTCGAAGGCCGAGCGCACTGCATCGCGTATCACCTGCTCCGGCAGGGCCGTGGAGTCCACGATCATGGCGTTGATGCCGCCGGTCTCCGCGATCAGGGGCACGATCGGCCCGGGTCGCTCGGCGAGGCCGCGCTGGATCAGCGCCGCGGTCTCGTTCGAGCCGGTGAAAGCCACGCCCGCCGTGCGCGGATGCCGCACGAGCGCGGCCCCCACGTCCTCGCCCGTTCCGGGCAGGAACTGAAGCACCTCGCCGGGCACGCCGGCCTCGTGCAACAGCTTCACCGCCAGATAGCCCGTGATCGGCGTCTGCTCGGCCGGCTTCGCGGCCACCGCGTTGCCGGCGGCCAGCGCCGCGGCGACCTGGCCCGTGAAGATGGCCAGCGGGAAGTTCCAGGGCGCGATGCAGGCGAAGACGCCGCGCCCATGCAGGCTCAGCTCGTTGCGCTCGCCCGTCGCTCCGGGAAGCGCGCGGGGGCCGGCAAAGCTGCGGCGCGCCTCGCCGGCGTAGTAGCGCAGGAAGTCGACGGCCTCGCGCACGTCGCCGAGGGCGTTGGCGAGCGTCTTGCCGGCCTCCTTGACCATGACCGCCATGAGCCGGGCATGGTTGGCCTCGAAAAGGTCGGCGGCGCGGTCGAGGCAGTCGGCGCGCGCCGCGCCACCGCGGCGGTCCCAAGCCTCCGCCGCCGCGCTCGCGCTCTCCAGCGCCGCCCCCACCAGGGCGGCATCGGCCACCACGCAGGTGCCGGCGGCGTGGCGGCGGTCGAAGGGCGAGCGCACCGGCTCGGCGGGCCGCTCCGCCCGCGGCATGCCGTCGACCAGCGGCACGACCGCGACGCTTTCGGCCGCATGGCCCTTCATCTCCTGCAGCAGCGGAAAGCGCACGGTACGCTCCCAGAGCGGCAGCCCCTCGCTGTTGCGGCGCTCCGACCCGAAGATGCCGCGCGGCAGGGGGATCAGCGGATGCACCTTGTCCTCCGCCGCGGCGATGCGCTCGACCGGGTCCGCGACGATCTCGTCCACGGGCGCCGCGTCGTCGGCGATGCGATGCACGAACGAGGTGTTCGCGCCGTTCTCCAGCAGGCGCCGCACCAGATAGGCCAGCAGATCCTCATGCCCGCCCACGGGCGCGTAGATGCGCGTCGGGACGGCCAGCTTGTCCGCGGGGATCACCTCCTCGTAGAGGGCCTGGCCCATGCCGTGCAGCCGCTGCATCTCGTAATCGGAGCCCTCGCCCGCCAGCGCGATGACGGCCGCGACAGTGTGGGCGTTGTGGGTGGCGAATTGCGGGAAGAAGCAGTCCGGCCGCGCCAGCAGCGTGCGCGCGCAGGCCAGATAGGAGATGTCCGTATTGGCCTTGCGCGTAAAGACGGGATAGCCCGCAAGCCCCTGCTCCTGGGCGAACTTGATCTCGCTGTCCCAATAGGCGCCCTTGACCAGCCGCACGGGCAGCCGCTTGCCACAGGACCGCGCCACGTCGGACAGCCAGTCGAGCACCGGGCCGGCGCGCTTGCCATAGGCCTGGACCGCGAGGCCATAGCCGTTCCAGCCCTCCAGCGCCGGATCGGCCAGGGTATCGGCGAAGAGCTGAAGGCTGAGCTCCAGCCGGTCGGCCTCCTCCGCGTCCACGGTCAGGCCCAGCCAATGCTCCCGCGCCATGCGCGCGATACGCACGAGCTGGGGCCCGAGCTCGCGGCGCACCCGGTCCTCCTTGGCCGGCTCGAAGCGCGGATGCAGAGCGGAAAGCTTGATCGAGAGGCTGGGACGGGCGGACAGCGTCGCGTCGTCCCGGCGCGCGGGCGGCCCGACCCGTGCGGCGACGACGGCGAGCGCCTCCTCGTAGCGTTCGAGATAGCGCCTGGCGTCCGGCGCCGTGCGCGCCGCCTCGCCCAGCATGTCGAAGGAGAACCGACAGCCGGCCTCCTCGAACGGCTTGCCGTTGTCCAGCGCCTCCTCGATGGTGCGGCCGAGCACGAACTGCTTGCCGAGGATGCGCATGGCGTGGCGCATGGCCTCGCGGATGATCGGCTCGCCGCTGCGCGCCACCAGCCGCTTGATCATGCCGGTGCCGTCGCCCCGGGGCGCGTCCTGCAGGTTGATCACGCGCCCGGTCAGCATCAGGCCCCAGGTCGAGGCGTTGACGAAGAAGGAATCGGAATGACCCAGATGCCGCTCCCAGTCGCCGCCCGCGATCTTTGCCGCGATCAGCCGGTCGGCGGTCTCCGCGTCGGGGATCCTGAGCAGCGCCTCGGCGAGGCACATGAGAATCACCCCCTCCTCGCTGGTCAGGCCGTATTCGTGCATGAACGCGTCGATGCCGCCGAACTGGCGGCGGCCCTTGCGGGCGGCATGCACCAACGTCACGGCCAGCGCCTCGATCCGGCGCTGCTCCTCGGCCGTGAAGCGCGCCTGGGCGATGAGCTGCTCCACCAGCCGGGCCTCGTCCGCCAGATAGAGCTCGGCGATGCGATGGCGCGGGGGGAGCTGGGAAAGGGTGTCGGGGAAAACGGTCTGTGCCTCGGTCATGACGATCCTGGATAGCGGGCGCGTGCTGCCGCCCGGTCTGAGTGTAGCAAAACATCGGCCGGCGGCCCGACGCCATTTGCCGCCCGGCTCGCCGGTTGGAGCCGGCGATGGGTGCTGCTAAGTTTCGGCCGGCTGAAGTCGGGGTGGGTCAACAGATGGCCAAGAGGGTCGGGACGGTCCGGTCTGTCCGGGCGTTGAGAAAGCGGGTCGCCGCATGGCGGGCTGCCGGCGAGACGGTCGCGCTCGTGCCGACCATGGGCGCGCTGCATGAGGGGCACCTCTCGCTGGTGCGCCTGGCCAAGAAGCGGGCCGACCGCGCCGTCGTCTCCATCTTCGTCAACCCGACGCAGTTCGCCCCCAGCGAGGATCTCGGCACCTATCCGCGGGACGAGGTGGGCGACCGCAAGAAGCTGGCGGCGCTCGACACCGATCTGATTTTCTCGCCGACGGAGAAGGAGATGTATCCGCCGGACTTCTCGACGCGCGTGCAGGTCGCGGACGTCTCGGAGGGTCTGTGCGGGGCCTCCCGGCCGCAGTTCTTCTCGGGCGTCGCCACCGTGGTCGCCAAGCTGCTGATCCAATGCCTGCCGGACATCGCGGTCTTCGGGGACAAGGACTATCAGCAGCTCCTGGTGGTACGCCGCCTCGCCCGCGACCTGGACATTCCGGTGAAGATCGTCGGCGGCCCTGTGGTGCGCGAGCCGGACGGCCTCGCCATGTCCTCCCGCAACGCCTATCTCACGCCCAAGGAGCGCAGGATCGCGCCGCTGCTCCACAGCACCATCGAGGACGTGGCTGCCGACATCGCCGCCGGCCGGCCCATAGAGGACGCTCTGACGGCAGGCCGCGAGCGGCTGATCGCGGCGGCCTTCGACCTGGACTATCTGGAGCTGCGGGACGCCCAGTCGCTGAAGCCCATCGAGGACGAGGTGGACGGCCCGGCGCGCGTGCTGGTGGGCGCCTATCTCGGCCGGACGCGCCTGATCGACAACGTGGCCGTGCCCCGGAAACGGCCGTGAGCCCACCCTACAACAGCCCCAGCTCGATCAGCTCGGCGCGCATCTCCGGCGGCAGGGCCTCGGCATCGGTTCCGTTGAAGCTGAGGTCCGCCGGCGCATCCTCGGGCAGCAGATAGCGCCAGCCCTGGAAGGCCCGCCTCGGTCGCGGGCGCGTGGGGACCAGCGTCGGCTCCAA
This sequence comes from Hyphomicrobiales bacterium, assembly GCA_022361215.1. GTDB lineage: Bacteria > Pseudomonadota > Alphaproteobacteria > Rhizobiales > Methyloligellaceae > JAKSBI01. The sequence goes on from JAKSBI010000771.1 coordinate 6,983, forward strand.
TACGATATCGCAGCGCGGCACCCCGTCGTCGCCGGTGACGGGCCTCAGATCCGCGAGCGGCTGGCGCACCTGCACGACGCCCTTGATCACCCAGTAGAGCGAGCCGCCGTCGAGCAGCGCGTCGCGGCGCCGGGGCGTCTGGCGGGTCCTGTGGCGCAGCTCGGGCCCGCGGCCCGCCGCCTTCTCCGCGTCCAGCCGCCAGGCCTGGCGCTCGCGCAGATGGGCGATGCTGTCGATGCCGACGCAGAGCTTGATCAGGTGCAGGGTCACGTGCCGCCGCCTTCCGCGATGACCGCGACCACGGCGGCCTCCTCGATCTGAGCGCCCTCCTCCGTCTTCAGCTCCGAAACCACGCCATCGAAGGGCGCGTGCAGCACGTGCTCCATCTTCATGGCCTCGAGCACGGCGAGCCGGTCGCCCTTGCGCACCCTTTGGCCGACGCCGACATCGATCTTCGTGATCTTGCCGTGCATGGGGGCGAGGATGACGCCGCTGCCCGCCCCCGCCTCGGCCTCGCCGCCGCCGGCCTGGATCAGGCGCACGACCGTCTGGCGCATGTTCCGCACCACGATGACGCCGTCGTCGACCGGCACGATTGCGGCCGCGTGCGGGTTCGCCGTCGCCGGCGCGCCATCGTCTCCGTCGAGGCGGACATGGGGTCCGCCGCCGTCCCAGGACGCAACGCCCTCGAAGGTCTCCTTCCCGGCTTCGACGACGATCCGCTGGCCCCGCGTGCCGCCGAGCGCGAAGCCGTCCGCCGCGCTCCACGGCGATGCGGCGTCGTTGGCGATCCGCTCCCGGCGCGCCTCGATGGCGGCCTGACGGTCGCGCAGCAGGGCCTCCGCGCCCAGACGCACGGCGGTGCGGTCCAGCCCCGGCACCTCGGAGAAGCCGCCGCCGCGGTCGACCAGCGCCGTATCCATCTCCCCGGCCAGGATACCGGCATCGCCAAGCAGGGCATGCAGGAAGGCCAGATTGGTCTTCGGGCCCGCGACGACCGTCTCGGCGAGCGCGGCGCGCAGGCGCGCCATGGCCGCATCGCGGGTCGCGCCCTTGGCGACGATCTTGGCGATCATCGGGTCGTAGAACGGCGTCACCGCATCGCCCGCGCGCACGCCGGTGTCGATGCGCACGCCCTCGGGCCACCTGAGAGCGTGGAGCGGCCCGGCGGACGGCAGAAACCTGCGGTCCGGATCCTCGGCATAGAGGCGCGCCTCCACCGCATGGCCCTGAAGGCGCAGCTCGTCCTGCGTCCTGGGCAGCGTCTCCCCGGCCGCCACCCGGAACTGCCATTCGACGAGATCGGTGCCCGTCACCTCCTCCGTCACCGGGTGCTCGACCTGGAGGCGCGTGTTCATCTCCAGGAAATAGAAGCCGGTGGCGTCGCCGAGCGGCCCGCCGTCGACCAGGAACTCCACCGTGCCGGCGCCCACATAGCCCACGGCGCGGGCGGCCTCGACCGCGGCGGCGCCCATGCGCGCGCGCAGGCCCTCGGTCATGCCGGGCGCGGGCGCCTCCTCGATGATCTTCTGGTGACGGCGCTGCAGGGAGCAGTCGCGCTCGAACAGATGCACGGCATTGCCCGACCGGTCGGCGAAGACCTGGACCTCGATGTGGCGCGGCCGGTCGATGCATTTCTCCAGCAGCACGCGGCCGTCGCCGAACGCCGTCTCGCCCTCGCGCTGCGCCCCTTCCAGGGCCGCCGCGAAGCTCTTGGTCTCGTCGACCCGGCGCATGCCCTTGCCGCCGCCACCGGCCACGGCCTTGATCATCACCGGATAGCCGATGCGCTCGGCCTCGATGGCCAGCGCCTTGGCGTCCTGAACGCTGCCGTCGTAGCCCGGAACCACGGGCACGCCGGCCTTCGCCATCAGGGCCTTGGCGTCGTCCTTGCGGCCCATGAGATGGATCGCGGCGGCGGGCGGGCCGACGAAGGCGATGCCGGCCGCCGCGCAGGCTTCGGCGAAGGCCGCATTCTCCGACAGGAACCCGTAACCCGGATGGATGCACTCGGCACCGCTCGCCGTCGCCGCCTCCAGGATGCGGTCGCCGAGCAGGTAGCTCTGCGCGGCCGGCGGCGGCCCGATAAGATGCGCCTCGTCGGCCTGTGCGACATGCATTGCGCCGGCGTCGGCCTCGGAATAAACCGCGATGGTGCGCAGTCCCATGCGCCGCGCGGTGCGGATGACGCGGCAGGCGATCTCGCCGCGATTGGCGATCAGAGCGGAGCGAAACATGGCGTCCCTTATGTCACCGCCGGCGGGTCGAGGGCAACAACGGGCGGATGTCCACGCGCCGCTCGGAGACGTCCTGTGGATGAGGGCGCCCCGCATCTCGCCGGGAACGGGAGCGACATCCGCATGCGGCTCCTGAACGGCGGCACGGTAGCTCAGCGTCTGCGCCTGATCTCGGGGCTGATCCTGTTCGCCTTCGCCCTCACCCATTTTCTGAACCATGCCGTCGGGCTGATCGGTATCGAGGCCATGAGTACCGTGCAGGGCTGGCGCACGGCGGTCACGCACTCGCTGCTCGGGAGCCTCGTCCTCGGCTTGGCCCTCATCGTTCACGTGGTGCTGGCGCTGGCCAAGCTCGCCCGGCGCGCCACCTTGCGCATGCCGGCCTGGGAAGCGGTCCAGATCGTGCTCGGGCTCGCGATCCCCTATCTGCTGATCCCCCACATGGCGGCGACCCGCCTGGCCCAGGAGCTGTTCGGTGTGCTGCCGACCTACGAGTACGAGCTGGTGCAGCTCTGGCCGGGCAAGGCGGTGGATCAGACCGTTCTGCTCCTGCTGGTCTGGGTTCACGGCTGCATCGGCCTGCATTTCTGGCTGCGGCTGCGACGCTGGTACGATCGCACGTTTCCGCTTCTGTTCGCGCTTGCCACGCTGGTGCCCCTGGCGTCGCTCGCCGGCTTCATGGTCGCCGGGCGCGCCACAGCCGACCTCTATTCGGACCCGGC
>JAKSBI010000366.1 GCA_022361215.1 Hyphomicrobiales bacterium
GATACCGCGTCTCGACGCCGAGGGCCTCCGCCCACCGGTTGGCGATCGGCACCAGGCGCGGATAGACCGCCTTGCGCAGCGCCGCCACGACCGGGGGCAGCGGATAGGAGAAATACTTGTACTCGCCCTGGCCGAAGCCGTAACGCGCCATGACGATGTGGCTGCGGAACCGCGCCGCGCCCTCATAGGCCTCGCGCAGCGCCCGGCAGTCATCATCGCCGAGCAGCGGCCCGGTCAGCGCATATCCATGCGTATCGAGGCCGGCCTCCAGTGCGGGCCAATCCAGGCCGGAAATCGCCTCGGCGACGTCTCGCCCACCATCTGCGCGACTTCGAACGGCAACCTCTCTTGCAGCTTGCAAGCCCATCTCGCCAGCACCTTCGTTGCGTCTTTCGGCAAGCCTAGACCGCGCCGCGCGCGACGACAGCCCGATTCTTGCGCCCGACCCGGCACTTGGGCCGTGCGGGGCCTCTCACGCTGCGTCCGGCGCGCCTTTCGCCTGCGCCTTGAGCGCATCCTCGCGGGCCTGGGTCGCCTCGATCATGGCGCCGACTCCCGCTCTGATCGGCGGCGCCAGCGTCTCGATGGCCATCTCGGTCATACCGCCACCGGTGGCGGCCTCGTCGACGATCTCCTCAGGGCTGAGCCCCTCCTCGATCAGCCGCGCCGTGGCGCTGAAGGTCTCGCGCACCATGCAGCCGAGCGCGGCCGCATCGAGAGCGTCTGCGCGCTCCGCCGAGACCTGCACGAGCGTCTGCATGAAATGGGCGAGGATCGCCGGCCCGCAGCCGGTCAGATTGGCCGCGATGCGCATGTCCTTGGACGTGACGCGCACCGGCAGCGCGAAGGGCCGGAGGAAGGTCTCGACCTCCTGCAGATGCGCCTCGCCGGCCCGCGGCCCGGGCGTCACCAGGGAGACGCCGCGACCGATCTTATGGGCGACCGACGGAATGACCTTGACCACGGGCGCCGCGACCAGGGCGCCTACGTCGTCGAGCGCGACGCCGTTGGAGATGCAGACCAGGATCTTGTCGGCCGCGAGATGCGGCGCCAGCGCTCCCACCACGTCGAGATAAGGCAGCGGCGGCACACAGACGAAGACCATGCGGCAGTCGTCGACCAGGTCCGGCGCGTCCTTGAGCGCGAGCGCGGGGTACCGATGTTCCAGCTCGGCCAGGACGTCCGCGTTCCGCGTCGCGGCCTGCACCTCGAAGGTCTCCGCCGGATCGAACGCATAGTGGGCGTCGATGAGCATCCGGCCCATGGCGCCGACGCCGATGATACCGACCTTGCTTGCTGCCGTCATGGTCCCTCCTTCGCTCGCCCGCCACCGGGAAAACACTTTCGCCCGGCCCGGCGGGGATCTCCCCGCCGGCCGCACATAGAATAGCGGGCGGGGGCAGACATCTTATCGGCAATCTGCCGCATGGGGGCAGGCCGACACAGGGAGGGCACCGGCCATGGGCCTCGAGGACGTCAAGGCGCTGACATTCGACACGGGCGGCACGATTCTGGACTGGCACACCGGGTTCCGCACGGCGCTGGCCGAGACCGGCGCCCGACACGGGCTGGAGCGGGACTGGGCGGCCCTGGCCAACGAGCTCAGGCGCCGCTCGCTCGGGCGCATGCTGAACCTGGGCGAGCAAGAGCCGCCCGCCTACACCTTCGATGGTGCCCACCGCACGAGCCTCGACGAGATCGTCGCCGAGAACGGCCTCGACGCCTTCACCGAGGAGGAGCGGCGCGCCATCTGGTGGGACCGGGCGCACAGCTTCCAGTGCTGGCCCGATTTCCCGGCGGTGCTGCCCAAGCTGCGCGAGGCCTATATCTGCGCCTCCTTCACCATCCTGAGCTTCCGCATCATCATCGACACCGCCAAGCACAACGGCCTGAGCTGGGACGCGGTGATCTCCTGCGAGGCGATCGGCAAGTACAAGGTGCTGCCCGAGGCCTACCGGACGGCGGCGCGCTTCCTGCAGCTTGAGCCGGGCGAGTGCTGCATGGTGGCCTGCCACAACTTCGATCTGGATGCCGCCAAGGCCGTCGGCTTCAAGACCGCCTTCGTGCGCCGGCCCGACGAGTGGGGCGCCGAAGGCCCGCCCGATCCCGAGCCGAACCCGCAACACGACATCATCGTCGAGAGCTTCCCCGAGCTGGCGGCCGCGCTGGGCGTGACGGCCTGAGGTCCTCCCGGTTGATCGTTCCCCTTCTCCCCTTTCCAGCCACCCGGTTGCGGCTGACCGCAGGGCGGCTGGGCAAGGAGAGAAGGGGCGGTCCGAGCGGCAACGAAGGGCCTAGACCCGGATGCCGAGCATACGCAGCTTGGCTTCCACCGGGTCCGACGGAAAGCGGACCAGCGCGCGGACCTCGATGCTCTCGCGCGGCGCCGCGTCGGGCGGGCTTTTCGGATCGTCGAAAGCAGAGTGCGCCGAATAGCGGGCGCGGCCGTCCTCCGCCGAATCGTAGGTCTTGATCAGCACCGCCTCGTTCCGCTCCATGTCCGGGAAATAGAACCAACGGTGGTCCGGGCTGTGGGCCACGCCGAAGATCTCGCCACGGCGATCCGGATAGACCAAGTCGACAGTGCGGAAATCCTCCGGCAGCGTCGACGTCGTGTCGATGAAGGCCAGCGGCGCCGTCTGGACAGGGCCGGCGATCGGCCGCCAGACATTGATGATCGCGAAGCGGCCCTTGAGCCAGAGGTCCGCCTCGTCCTCCGCGATCAGATCGCGGACGCGCTGCGGCCCCGACGTCGGCGTGTAGTCGCCATGCACCTTGCGCACCGGCTTACGCGCGTCTTGCGCCTCGCCGCCGTCCATGCGCACGGTGTGGTCGAAGACCACCACCTCGACGGCGCCCGTCGCCTGCTCGATGAGCTGCTCCATCTCGGCGTAGTAGACGCCGCGCACCTCCTCGTCGTCGTAGAAATCGCCGACCTCGGTCTCGTGCCGGGTGAACGCGAAGCCGTTCACGTCCAGGCTCAGCTCGTCGGCGATGTGACGGGCATCCCAGACCTCGATGTCGTGCGCCTCGTAGCGCACGTCGTCCCGCACGCCCCGCCGGCCGTCCGGGTCGACGTGAATGGCGGGCTTCTCTTCCGTCGGCGCCAAGTAGTTGACGCGGCCCTTGGTGATGCCGACGAGCGAAAGGGAGGGTTCGCGAGATGACACAAAGGGCAGGTCCTCGCGTGTGACAGCAACGGCTTCGGACATGGCGCGTTCCTTGTTGAGCTTGAGTCTCATTTCATCTCGAGGCCATCCGCCTCAATGCATAAGGCCAAGATAGGAAGGAATTTCTGGATTTTCGCGCGAATTCGCGGCAAGGTAACTTGAATGAAATTCATGCTAGAGGAGGCCGATGGCTGACGCGGACGAGAGACTGCCGCCCTTTCCGGCGCTCAGGGCCTTCCACGCCGCCGCGCGGCTCGGCCGTTTCCGCGACGCGGCCACAGCGCTGGGCGTGACCGAATCGGCCGTCAGCCATCAGATCCGGCGCCTGGAGGAGTTCTTGCACGTGCCGCTGTTCGAGCGCCATGGGCCTCGCGTGACCCTGACGGCCACGGGCACGCAGTACTTCGCGGAGATCGACCCGGCGTTGCAGCAGATTGCCGAGGCGACGCGCGCCGTCGTCGGCCCGCGCGACCGCGACCGGGTGGCCCTGACCCTGCCGCCGTCGCTGGCCATGCTCTGGCTGATCCCCAACCTTGCCAAGTTCGAGGCCGCCTGCCCCGACATCGATCTCCAGCTTGTGACGACGACGCGGCTGGTCGACCTCCGGCGCGAGCAGGTCGATCTGGCGATCCGCCATGGGCAGGGGTCGTGGCCGGACGTGGAGGCCACGTTCCTGTTCACCGATCGCGCCATTCCGGTCTGCCGGCCCGGCTATCTCGACGCCGATGCCGGAGATCTGGCCGCGGCGCTGGCCTCCAGCCGGCTGATCGTCAACGGCTACCGCCCCGACGAATGGGACGAGTGGACGCGGGCCCGCGGGCTTGAGCCCCTGCCGCTCGACAACGCACTGCGCTTCTGGGCGCAGGAGCACGTGCTGGCGGCGGCGGAGCAGGGCCTTGGCATCGCCATGGGCCGCAGCCCCCTGGTGGACGAACGGCTCAGCTCCGGCGCGCTGGTGGCGCCCTTCGGCACGTCGGGCTTCGCAAGCGCCGGCTACTATCTCTGCCGGCCGCCCGACGTCACGCCGACCGCCAATGCCAGGCGCGTGGCCCGCTGGCTGCAGGCCTTCGCGGAGGAGTGAAGCCTCGAAACGCGATAGGGCCTGTTGAGACTCACGTTGCGGTGCTGGCGGGTCGCATTCGACCCGCCAGCATCCAAAAGGTGGACCTCAACAGGCCCTAGCCCGCGTGCAGTCCCGGCGACGCCGCCGCGGCGACGGCGTCCTCGCTCCTCTGCACATCGCCGCTCAGGTCCTCCGCCGCCATTCTCAGCATGTCGGTGTGCTCCATGGCCTCGTCGAGCGACATGCGCACCACGGGCGCGTGGAACGAGAGGGTGGCGTAGACACGGCCGGTCGCATCGGCGATCGGCACCGAGATCGCCGCCATGCCCTCGATGAACTCCTCGTCGTCGGTGCCGAGCTTGTTGCGGGCGACCTCCGCCAGCGCCGTCTCGAGTGCGGCCTTGTCCGTGATCGTGTTCGGCGTCCGGGCCTCGAGATCGAGACGCGCGATCATCTGCCGCCGGCGCGCCGGCGGCAGGCTGGCCAGAAAGAGCTTGCCGGAGGCCGTGCAGTAAAGCGGCACGCGCGTGCCCACCGGAAGCTGGACCTTCAGCGGCCATTCCGTCTCGACACGATCCCAGTAGATCATGCTGAGACCGTCGGGGACGGAGATGTTGCAGGTCTCGCCGATCTGCCGCGCCACCGACTCCAGCACCGCATGGCGGAAGACGAACTGGGACTGGTTCGCCATCACCGCCTCCGACAGGGTGCGCAGCCTGGGCCCGGGCACCAGCCCCTTGCCGCCGATATCGGTGCGCAGATAGCCCTGCGACCGCAACAGCGTGCAGATGCGGTGCACGGTCGCCTTGGGCAGGTCGCAGGCCTCGACCAGATCCGCGATCCGCAACGGCCGTTCGGCGCCGGCGACGCGCTCCAATATCGTCAGCGCCCGCGTCGTGCGCGATTTCTCCGACACGTCCCTGTCTCCGCGTCAAATCGTGACGTCCGTGGCATCACTGCTGGAAGACGCCCGCGCCCTCATGAAACAGCAGGAACGTGGACAGCTCGGGTATCAGAGCGATCACGACCCAGGTTATCATCAGCGCAAAGAAGTATGGCATCGAGTATCTCAACAATCGGAAATACGGGATGCCCGTGATGCCGCTCGCCACATAGAGGTTAAGCCCATAGGGCGGCGTGATGAAGCCGATGGCGTCGCCGACCAGGAAGATCACCGCGAAGTGGATCGGATCGACGCCGATGCCGGCGGCGATCGGCGCCAGGATGGGCGCCAGGATGATCGTGTTGGGCAGGCTTTCGAGGATCGTCCCGGCAGCCAGCACCAGCGCCATGCAGGCGAACAGGATCGGGTAATAGCCGCCGAGATTGGCCAGAAGCGCCTCGACGAACTCCTTGGCGCCGAGCAGCGAGAGGATCTGCTGCATCACCACCGAGATGGCGATGAGCGGCGCCAGCAGGCCGGTGATCTGGCCCGAGCGCATGATCAGGTTCGGCAGGCCCTGCAACGAGAAACCGGGCACCACCGCCCGCTCCATGAGATTGATCTTGTCGTCCGTGACGGCGGCGGCCGCGTCCTTCTCGCCCGTGCCGTCCGGATTGACCCGGCGGTAGATCGGATAGCAGATCAAGCCTGCGATCATACAGAAGCCGGCGGTGATGCCGGCGGCCTCGGTCGGCGAGAAGATGCCGGTATATATGCCCCAGATCACCAGCGCGATGGCCGCGAAGCCGAGCCAGGCCCCGAGCGCGGCCCGGAAGATGCGGGTCAGGCTGATGCTGATCAGATGGCCCCAGCCATTGAGGTGGCAGACGATCCAGCAGGCGAGCTGCATGGCGATGACCATCAGGATGCCCGGGATCAGGCCGCCGATGAACAGATCCGAGATCGAGAGGTTCAGCAGGAACCCGTAGACGATGAAGATGATGCTCGGCGGGATGATGATGCCCACGGTGCCGCCGGACGCGACCGTCGCCGCGGCGAAGTTCTTGTCGTAGCCGTTCTTCACCATCTCCGGATGCATGATCGAGCCGATGGCCGCGGTGGTGGCCGAGTTCGAGCCCGAGATGGCGGCAAACAGCCCGCAGGCGCCCAGAGACGCCATGGCCAGGCCGCCGCGCAGCCAGCCGACCACCGAATAGGCGAAGTCGGAGAGCCGCTTGGCGATGCCGGCGCCGTTGATCAGGTCGCCGGTGAGGATGAACAGCGGCAGCGCCAGCAGCCCGAAGAAGTTCAGGCCCTCGTAGAGCGTCACGCCGATATTGGCCAGCGTGAAGTCGATCACCAGGCTGACGCCGATGACCCAGAAGCCGATCACCAGGATGATGGGCACGCCGAGGATGAACAGGGCCGTGACCGCGATGGAGATCAGGCCGACCAGCAAACCGTCCATGTCGCCCTCCCCCTCACTCGCCGAAGACGCTGGTCTGGATCTGGAAGGGCTCGCCCTTCCGGAAGGCCTGACAGTCCTCGTAGAGGTTCTGCAGGCACCGGATGATCAGGAGGGCGAAGGCCAGGGGCGTGGCGATGTAGAACCACCATTGCAGCACGTTGTCGGTGCCCTGCACGATGGCGAAGTTGTCGCGGGAGATCATCACCTGCTCGGCGGTGTAGTAGATCACCACCAGCGAGAACACGATCCAGAGAAACGCATCCAGGAGCAGGCAGGCGAACTGGCCGTTATAGCTCAGCCGCATCCTGACCTCGTCGAAGCGAAGGTGGGCGCGGATCCGCACGTTGTAGGCGCAGCCGATCCAGACGATCCACAGGAACAGGTAGATCGGTATGGTCGTCGACCAGGCCGCCTGCTGCGCGAACACGAACCTCCGGATCACCTCGATAAAGATGATGGCGGCCATCGCCACGTAGTTGACGAGAATGAACACCTTCTCGAAGTTCCGGTCCAACCAACCCACAATCGCCATTCCTCGCTCCCCTTCTGCCTCTTCGGGCCGTCTTGCCCGCCGAGCGCATGCGCCCGGCCGGGGCGGCCCGGTCTGTTCAACGTCGGATTATGCGGTACGCCTTTCGAGAGTTCGACCGGCCCCCGCATGACGACAGCGCAAACGGGGCGCCGAACCGGGCGCCGCCTGGCGGCCCGATGCGATGCAGCCTGCTTCTCGAAAGTCGGATAATCCCCTCCTCCCTCGATCGGGGCCCCGTCCCGCACCACGCAATGCTAATTTCTTATTTTGTTATGGGACGAAACATCTCATTTTTGCGCCATTCCCCTCTCCGCGGCAAGGGGAAGTATGATGTTTGTGATGCCTTCGGGTGCCGCGCGCAGCGGATTTGCACCCATTGGCGCGTGCCATGGGAACACAAGCCGATGGGCGCCGCCAGCAAAACAAAGGGGGGCGGGGATGAGAGGGAACCCCGAAAACTTCGACTTCATCGTCATCGGCGCCGGGTCCGCAGGATGCGTGCTGGCCAACCGCCTGTCGGCCGACGGCCGGTATCGCGTGCTGCTGCTCGAGGCGGGCGGACGGGACTGGAACCCCTGGATCCACGTGCCGGTCGGCTATTTCAAGACCATGCACAACCCGAAGACGGACTGGTGCTACATGACCGAGCCGGACCCCGGCCTCGGCGGCCGCCGCCTCAACTGGCCGCGCGGCAAGGTGCTCGGCGGCTCCAGCTCGATCAACGGCCTGCTCTACATCCGCGGCAACCGCACCGACTACGACCACTGGCGCCAGCTTGGCAACACGGGCTGGGCCTACGAGGACGTGCTGCCCTATTTCATGCGCGCCGAGGACCAGGAGCGCGGGGCCGACGCCTTCCATGGCACCGGCGGGCCGCTCTCGGTCTCCAACGCGCGCAACCGGCGCGAGCTTTGCGACCGCTTCATCGACGCCTGCGAGGAGATCGGCATTCCGCGCAACGACGATGTCAACGGCGCGGAGCAGGAAGGCGCCGGCTATTTCCAGGTGACGCTCCGAAACGGGTTTCGCTGCTCGACCGCCGTCGGATATCTGCGGCCCGCTAGATCGCGCGCCAATCTCGAGGTGGTCACCAAGGCCCAGGTCGAACGCATCGGCTTCGACGGCCGCCGGGCCCGCGAGGTCTGTTTCCTGCGCGCCGGCAAACGGGAGCGGGCGACCGCCGCCCGCGAAATCGTGCTGTCCGCCGGGGCCATCGGGTCGCCGCAAATCCTGAAGCTCTCCGGCGTCGGCCCGGGCGACGAACTGCAGGGGCACGGCATCCCCGTGCTGCACGACCTTCCGGGCGTGGGCGAGAACCTGCAGGACCATCTGCAGATCCGCATGGTGTTCAGGACCAGCCGGCCGATCACCTTCAACGACGAGTTGCGCACCATCTTCGGCAGGGGCCGCGCCGGGCTGGAATACCTGCTGTTCCGGACCGGGCCGCTGACGCTGGC